>JAOXRX010000117.1 GCA_025800285.1 Alphaproteobacteria bacterium | reverse complement strand
GTTCAATACCAGTAAGCTTAAGCATGGCATCAAAAGCAAAATATGGTACGGTATACTAATAAGCAGGGTCTAATCCGTAATAGCTTATGCACATATCCCTAAATTTCTCAAAAACATCAGTCAGTAATAAAACATCTGTTTTTAAAAAGAAATCATGATATCCACCCATGTTCTTAATATTAAAGTGTTTCCATATTTGTTTTTCTTTCTTGTAGTCATCCGCTGTTATATCTTCTTCACTCAACCTACTGTAAAACTGTTTTTTAGATGGCAATTGTTCATCATTAAATTTATCAAAAGCATTCATGTAATCATATGGATATACTCCTTTTTCAGTTAATAAGTCTAAACACTTTTCTGTTTTAATGCTGTCATTTTTACTACTATATCTAAAATTACTTTGCCAGTTATCACGCAGTACCCATTTACTTCTTTCTTTTTCATCTGTATTATCATATTTTGTCATGGATACTAGCTTGTCTAATGAAGCAGTAATGAAACTAAAGCTGTCCTTTACACTTAAACTATCAAATCCGATGTTGATAAACTTTTCAGAGTTCTGCGCTATAACATCTATCTTTTTCTTATTGCTTAATTTCTCGGCATTCTGTATTAATAAAT
>JAOXRX010000116.1 GCA_025800285.1 Alphaproteobacteria bacterium | reverse complement strand
AAACGATAAAAGAATAGTATCACATCAAAAAGAAAATCCTACATTTAATATAGCCTGGGATAATATTAAAGTTAACGTAAGTTCTTACAACCAAAAAGCTATGATAAAAGTTGCCCATCTGTAAAAATTAGGCAACACCCTTACTCTCGTAAATCATTACCACGAAAATCGGCAAAGCACTAAAATAAATATTTAAATCCAACATTTCCTACGTTACCAATTAACTTGAACTTTTAAACACTTATTTATTAGCTAAATGAATCTCATGTCAATATTGGGGATGAAGTGTCCCAAACTGAAAAACATATTAATCAAAGAAATCGTCCAGGAAGTGTCAAGATCTAATTGACGAACACTTTCCCTCTACTAAATACTAAATTAATGATAGTGCTAAATTTCGAACTGCAACAAAAATGTCAGAAGCAGAGACACTATGTCTCAACCAAAGATTTTAAGTGCTTCAGTTCTATTTTCAAAATCACGAAAAAAGACCATCTCACAATAATATTATTTTCAACAGTTCAAACCAGGCAAAACTCTAAAGCATAAAATAAAAACGACTTTCTGCTCGTAACTGGGGTGTGCCTATGTTTAAACTCAAGAATTCAGTGAACGTGACTTATTCAATTCTTACACTCAGTAATGTTTTGCTCAACTCGTTAGCTCTAGAATATTAAACCCTTTCTAAACTTCAGTTTCCTTCCTACGTGCAATTAGGCAGCAGAAGTTCCTGGAACACTTTAAATATAACCTTAGGTATTTTCTTCTAAC
>JAOXRX010000115.1 GCA_025800285.1 Alphaproteobacteria bacterium | reverse complement strand
ATTGTGATTGTGAAGCAAAAGATGAAGATAAAGCTTTAATCTCTTTATATGATGTGAAGGAAAATATAAATAGATATTTATCAAAAGAAGAATTTCTTAAAATATATTTTAAAGCAAAGAAAAATAAAAAATGAGGAAAATTATAAAAGGTATTTCATAGTTTTAGACATACTTTTTCAAATGAATTAAAACAATTAAAAGTAGATAAGAATATAGTAAATGAAATTCTAGGACATAATATTAGTGGTGGAAGTCGCCTTACATTTGATACTTATGCAAATAAATACAATATAAAAATCCTTAATGAGAAAATGCAAATGCTTGATTATAAAATTAAATCAATAGAAACACTATCAAACAAAATAAATGAATTATATATTTAAATGCATCAGTATTTAAAGTGTGCATAATTACAAACTTATAAGCTTTTTAATTTACTAAACAATTAATTGAACATTCTAAAGTTTTTGATAATCTGTACTAGTTAAGACTTAATCTGACAAATTATAAAATAAAAGAGTACAATTTTTCCTAGATAATAGATTTAGGAGAAATTGAAATGAATTTACATACACAAGAAAAAATCATAAAAAATAAATTAGGATTATTAAATTTAGCACAAGAATTAGGAAGTGTATCAAGAGCTTGCAAAGTATTTGGATATAGTAGAGATAGTTTTTATAGATTTAAAAAGTTATATGAAGAACATGGTGAAGATGGTTTACAAGAAGTAAGTCGTAAAAAGCCAAATTATAAAAATAGAATAGCTAAAGAGATAGAAGATGCTGTTTTATCTTTTGCAATAGATTATCCTGCTTATGGACAATTAAGAGCCAGTAATGAATTAAAAAAGAAAGGTATATTTCTATCTCCAGGTGGAGTTAGAAGTATATGGTTAAGACATAATCTACAAACCATGAAACTAAGATTAAAAGCTTTAGAGGAAAAATCTGCACAAGAAAACTTTATCCTTACAGAATCACAAGTACAAGCACTAGAAAATGCTAAAGAAGAGAAAATAGCACATGGTCAAATTGAAACTCTTTTTCCGGGATATTTAGGCTCACAAGATACATACTTTGTAGGTACTGTAAAAGGTATTGGAAAGATTTATCAACAAACATATATCGATACATATGCTAAAGTTGCTTTTTGTAAACTATATGATCGTAAGAATGCTCTTGTGGCTGCTGATCTACTCAATGATAGAGTTCTACCTTTCTATGATTCTAAGGACGTTAAATTACTTCGTATGCTTACTGATCGTGGAACAGAGTATAAAGGAGCTAGAGAACACCATGAATATGAATTATATCTTACTATTGAGGAAATAGATCATACTTTTACTAAAGCTAAATCACCTCAAACAAATGGAATTTGTGAAAGATTTCACAAAACAATACAACAAGAATTTTATAATGTTGCCTTTAGAACTAAAATATATAATACTATGGAGGAATTACAAAATGATTTAGATATCTGGCTACAACACTATAATTTTGAGCGAACTCATCAGGGTAAAAACTGTGAGGGTATGACTCCTATGGAATGCTTTGAAAAAACAAAACATCTTGCTAAAGTTAAGATGATTGGTTATAATTCCACAGAGTCAAAAGACATGGTGTCATGAAATAACTGACAAAAAATTTCAGGAGAAATTGTACTATGTCAGGTCAAGTCTAGTTTTGTACATGTCAAGTCACCTAATGTAACAAATACTCATTTGTTACAACTCTAAATAATTATCTAATCTCCCTTCGAAAAATATAGCAAGTTGGGAGATTGTTAAGCTCCAATTATGAACAGGCTGAGTCCATTTGACTTTTGCATTCTCAATTCCCATATATAACAATTTTAGTAGAGAATTTTCATTTGGAAATGCTCCTTTGGTTTTAGTTAATTTTCTAAATTGCCTATGTACAGATTCAATAATATTGGTCGTATACATAATTTTCCTTATCTCTTTAGGATACTTGAAATAATAAGATAGATTTTCCCACTTGTTCTGCCAAGATTGTAGGACTATTGGATATTTTTTACCCCATTTCTCATCAAGTTTTAATAGCTCATCTTCTGCTAATTCTTTGGTTGTTGCTTGATAAACTAATTTTAAATCTCTCATAAATTCTTTTTGATCTTTTGAGGCTACATACTTCAAGGAATTTCTTATTTGATGTACAACACAAAGTTGTACTTCTGTTTGAGGAAATATTGTCTTTATAACTTCTGGAAAGCCTTTTAAGCCATCTACTGATGCAATTAGAATATCTTCTAATCCTCTATTGTTTAAATCAGTTAGAACTGATAGCCAGAAGTTAGCTCCTTCACTTTGAGATAGATATAATCCTAATATATCTTTTTTACCATCCAAACTCATTCCTAAAACTGTATAAACAGCTTTAGTTACATATTTCCCACCATCCTTTATTTTATAATGGATTGCATCAAGCCATACAAAGGGATATATTGCTTCTAAGGGTCTGCTTTGCCAAGCTTTTACTTTATCTATGATTTTATCTGTAATAGCACTTATTGTTGCTGTTGATAATTGTATTTGATATATATCTTCAATATGTTTTATTATATCTTTATAACTTAACCCTAAGCCATACATTGAAAGTATTTTCTCTTCTATTTCATTTGATATTGTTGATTGATTTTTCTTTACTAGTTGTGGTTCAAATGAACCAGCTCATGGAGCGTAGCGGAATCCACACTTGCAAATCTCTTGGTGTATTTAATTCAAATGTACCACTTGTTGATTTTATTGTCTTAGAAGTCTTACCATTTTTTCTATTTTTATTTCCAGAAAATACATCTTCTGTAATATGTGAATCTAGCTCTGCTTCTAAGGCTGCTTCTACTAATTGTTTTACCAATGGAGCAAGTACTCCATCTTTTCCATTTATATTTTTACCTTTTAATAATTCTTGTACTGCATTATTAAAATCAAATTGTTCTTTCTCTTCCATCTGTATCAATCCTTTCATATTTTAGTATATCTGATTGACACAGAATTTTTAACACTCCCAGCGACCTTGGAGAAAATGCTTCTTTTCAAGATTTAAAATTAAAGATTCACGATTAGATTTATTTAAAATATTAGATTAGCTTTTCCATGAAAAAGTATAAACC
>JAOXRX010000114.1 GCA_025800285.1 Alphaproteobacteria bacterium | reverse complement strand
CTTATAATATTGAACAAGTTTTTTAGCATCTGCAACAGGCATTTTATTAACTGGAGCCCATAATTCAGGATCAGATAAATTAATTCCTTTTTTCAAATCTACCTGCCAAGGACTACCTTTTACTCCAGAAGTCAACAAACTATCTATGACACCACTTCCATCCAACTCCTTTCTATCTGTTTTATACTTTTTATCAGGTCTTATTTTTGTTGATAATTGATCCAATGCTTTTCCAGCAGTATCATAAACGAATGGCGTCAGTTTTTTCATTCCATAATCTACAGCTTTCTTTTGAAGATTTTTATCCCTCAATAATTCACTAGTGCCACAACGTCCCATTTCAATAGTTTTCTTAGCTAACCAAGGAATACCATGGTGATACAAAGCATCTGCAGCTATTCCACCAACATCTGTCATTAATCCATTACCTTTTAGGCTTTTTTTTCCCTGTTGAATTACTTTTCACATACCGCACTTTCTTTATCCCACAAACAGGACAATGACAATAAAACTGTCTTCGTCCATTTTTATCGGTTTGATAACCACTTGGTTCAACACAAGGTGTTACTCTTTTATCTTTGATGCAATAAGATTCATTCATTTTTATTTAAGGATTATATTATTTATAAATAAAAGAAATGAAATCAAGAGAAACTTTTGTGAAAGGA
>JAOXRX010000113.1 GCA_025800285.1 Alphaproteobacteria bacterium | reverse complement strand
AATCTTTTCTATCAGTTTTATACTTCTTATCAGGTCTTACTTTTGTTGATAATTGATCCAAAGCTTTTCCAGCAGTATCACCTACGAATGGTGACAGTATTTTCATTCCATAATCTACAGCTTTCTTTTGTAATTTCTTATCCCTCATTAATTCACTAGCACTAACAGCCAAGGAATACCATGGTGATATAAAGCATCTGCTGCTATTCCTCCAACATCTGTCACTATTCCATCACCTTTTAGGCTTTTTTTTCCCTGTTGAAGTACTTTTTACATACCTGACTTTCTTTATTCCACAAACTGGACAAGTACAATAAAACTGTCTTCTTCCGTTTTTATCGGTTTGATAACCACTTGGTTCAGCACAAGGAGTAACTCTTTTATCTTTGATGCAATAAGATTCATTCATTTTTTTAATTATAGATTATATAATATTATAAATAAAATGGAATCAAGATAATTATTTCTGAAAGGAGAAATTAAAAGGTTAAAACAATTATTGAATGAAAGTTATGAGTATTATCCATATTCTTATG
>JAOXRX010000112.1 GCA_025800285.1 Alphaproteobacteria bacterium | reverse complement strand
CTTTGGAGCTTCTACGACAGTTAGACTTTTGATGCTTTCCAAAAACAATTTTGTCATTTTGCTTCTATTTATCAATGAGCAAAACAAAATCTCTGCGTCATCAAAATTGGTTGGCATGGCAACACGGCAACACTTAAAGTGGCCAAAAGTACCTTTTAGTTTGAGTAGATTTTAATTTAATGGACAAATTTAACATTCAAATGAGTTTTTTTCTTTTTTACTGAAAAAAGGTAGGCTTTATAAACATGTTATTTTATAAATAATATTATATAATTTTAAGGTGGCTCTGTACCCTAAATACAGGATTAAGCAGATTTCTGTCACTATGTTTTGATTTGAACAAGGCTTAAACATTACACATAGTCCACATACCTACACGGCGAATGATTTTGTTACTAGTCTGTGACATGTTTGCAAGAACATTGTGTGATTTTATTTTTTGTTTATTTATTTTCCTCCACTTGGCCGCTTAATTACATTTATTTACTATTACTAAATTAAATTAAATTAATACTATTAAATAAAATTAACGTAAATTAATAAGTTATTTAAGTGGATGGGGGCACATCTAGGTGAACTGATATTGTGCCCCCTACTACAGTTGTTATTATGAAAAGAGAGAAGAAGAGAACTATACAATCCATAAAGAAATTTCATTAATACACAAAAAATAAATACTGAGCAGCATAATAAGATTTTAGGGCATTTTTAAATACTTGTTTCGAAGATTTTTGACGGATAGATAAAGGAATATTGTTCCAAAAATATTTACCACTAATACTTATCAAGTATATATATACCTATTACTGTACATAATAGATAGCAGACAAGACACAGAAAGTCCTCATCA
>JAOXRX010000111.1 GCA_025800285.1 Alphaproteobacteria bacterium | reverse complement strand
TTATCCATATTAGACTGAATTGCACTAACGATATCTACAATGGCATGTTCAGTAGAAAACCCTTCTCTAAACCCAAACTGAGATGGAAACAAGATATTCTTAACATTAATAAAATGCATCATTCTTTTATACATCACCTTTTCAAAGATTCTGTCAAATATAGATAAGAGAGAAATCGGTCTATAGTTATTTGCATCTGTCTCATCCTCGGTTTAAACACCGGTATGACTTTAGCCTTTTTGAGTTTGAATGGGTTGTTTCCAGATGTGACCGATAAATTGACGATTTTAGCTAAAATGTCACTGATAATAGTACTTGAGTATTTCAAGAGTTTAGTCGGGCAGGAGTATAAACCATGAGATTTATTGTTGGGTAAAGCCAATATTTCTAATTCAACTTCTCTGGCAGTTACAGGCTTAAACATGAAAGAACTAGCTGGAGATTTCGTTTTTTTGAGAAACTCGCGATGATCACCAGAAGCAGGTATCTTACTCGCTAATTTTTCTCCAACAGACGCAAAATGCTCATTTAGTAAATTAGCAATTCTTTGTGGATTGCGATTAATCTTATTACCATTGTTAAAGTCTTTGATCGCATTTACTTGTCGGGATTTTTTAGTTTTACGATTCAATAGATTATTTAACGCTTCCCAAGTCTTTTTCATATTCGTTATATTTATATCAAAATAGTCATGGAAGTAACGTCTTTTACTAATTCGAATAAGATGATTAATTTTATTTCGATAAAATTTATGTTTAGTTTGATCACCACATGCAAATAGTTTATTTTTAGTCTTAATTGAAGCTCTTATTCCTTGTGTTATCCATGGTTTTAAAAAACGCTTCAATTGGCGTCGGGAAATCTGTTTAATTGGCACATGCTTGTTTATTATTTTATTATATTTACTATAAAAAGAAGAGAATATGTAATCGATGTCATTATTACCATCCGCTATTATTGACTGCCAATCAGTTTGATTAAGATCTTGCGTAAAAGAGTCCCTATCGAAATTTGTGAAGTCGCGCATTTTTCTCTTAGCGGG
>JAOXRX010000110.1 GCA_025800285.1 Alphaproteobacteria bacterium | reverse complement strand
TAACAACTTAACATACATGGATGTGTACTTACTTCTAACAAAAACACTTAAACAAAACTATTTTCACAGGAAAAAAAAATTAACATTTGAAGATGAAAAAGATTCGTCATCCTTCATGGATTTATAACAATTTTGAATATTGTCAATATATTGGGCGCTTAAATTGACGACGTTTTCATCATACATAGTCAAAATGTATATAAAGAGAGCCTTGTAATTCATATTTATAATTACTATTTATTTTGTAAAGGCGCTCCAAGAAGGCACTCCTGAGAAGAGAAAAAGATGAGTGGTTACATTTCATCAAATAGTGGAACTCATTCCCAATAGACGGTTTGCAGAAAGAGCAAAACCTCTCATCTCTGGGTACCTTCTTGTAACGCCCAGCTGCAATAGGCAACAAGTGACAGGAAATCCGCATTTTAGTTACAGCTACTCTTTGGTTTACATTCTTTATTAACTTAAGATAAGGTTTAAATCTAATTTCGTTTTTAATTTCACTAT
>JAOXRX010000109.1 GCA_025800285.1 Alphaproteobacteria bacterium | reverse complement strand
GCAAAAGTTTTTGTGCTAGATGAAATCCAATAAATCCTGCTGTTCCTGTTACTAATATTTTCATATAAACTATACTTTTTTTAATTAACTATCACTATTAAAGATATCTCTAGTATAAACCTTACCTTGAACATCTTTTATGTCCTCAGATAACCTGTTTGCTACTATTACATCTGATACATTCTTGAAATCTTCTAAATTTCTAATAACTTTTGAATTAAAAAACTCATCTTCTTCTAATGCTGGCTCATATATTACTACTTCAATACCTTTTGCTTTTATTCTTTTCATTATCCCTTGTATTGCTGAGCTTCTAAAGTTATCACTTCCTTCTTTCATCACTAATCTATACACACCAACTATTTTAGGATTTTTTGCAATTATACTATCTGCTATAAAATCTTTTCTTGTAGTATTTGATTCTACAATTGCTCCAATAATAGATGATGGTACATCTTTATAGTTTGCTCTTAATTGTTTTGTATCTTTAGGCAAACAATATCCACCATATCCAAAAGAAGGATTATTATAATGCTTTCCTATTCTTGGATCTAACCCTACACCTTCAATTATTTGTTTTGTATCTAATTCATGTGCTTGTGCGTATGAATCTAGTTCATTAAAATATGCAACTCTCATAGCTAAGTAAGTATTTGAAAACAGTTTTACAGCTTCTGCTTCTGTTGAGTTTGTAAAAAGAACCTCTACATCTTCTTTTAGAGCTCCTTGTTTTAAAAGCTTTGCAAATGTTTTTGCTCTTTGGCTTTGTTCACCTACTATAATTCTTGAAGGGTATAAATTATCAAACAATGCTTTCCCTTCTCTTAAAAATTCTGGAGAAAAGATTATATTTGTTGTATTAAATTGCTCATTTATAGCTTTTGTATATCCAACAGGAATAGTTGATTTAATTACCATTGTTGTATTAGGGTTTATTTCTAATACATCTTTTATTACATATTCAATTGATTTAGTATTAAAGTAATTCGTTTGGGTATCATAATCTGTTGGGGTTGAGATTATTACAAAATCTGCATTTTCGTATGCTTCTTTTTTATCTAATGTTGCTTTGAAGTTTATATCTTCTTTTAGAAGATATTCTTGTATCTCTTTATCTTCTATTGGAGATATCTTTTGATTTATCAAATCTACTTTCTCTGGTATTATATCCAGTGCTATTACTTCATTATCTTGTGCTAACAGCAGGCCATTACTTAAGCCTACATATCCTGTCCCTGCGATGGCTATTTTCATTTTATTTATTTTCCTTTGCATATCTTGAGTTTTCCCAATCTAGGGCAGTTTTACATATTAGTTCTAAATCATTGTATTTTGGAGTCCAGTTCATTTTTTCTTTTATCTTTGTACAATCAGATATCAAAACTGAAGGATCCCCTTCTCTTCGTGGTGCTATTTCTATTTTAAAATCTGCATTTGATACTTTTTTAACTGTATCAACTACTTCTTTTACAGAATATCCATAACCATATCCACAGTTAAATGTATCAGAGTCATTCTTTTCAAGATAATCTAAAGCTTTAATATGTGCATCTGATAAATCCA
>JAOXRX010000108.1 GCA_025800285.1 Alphaproteobacteria bacterium | reverse complement strand
CCGATCTTCATTAAAAATTCCAAAAAAGCTTTTTGTTTGTATTACAGGTGTTGCTGGTTCTGGAAAGAGTTCATTAATGCACAAAGAATTTGTAAAAAAATATCCTGAAAAGCTAGATACTGTCTCAAATTTTGTGTAAAGATTTCAAATCAAGAAAAATAACAATCTTTATACAATGGAAAAATCAGATTTAAAAGCACACTTAGAAGCCATTAAAAAATCTGGTAAAAATATTCATGACTATATGAATGATCTTTATCAGGAAGGCTTGCAAGCCATGTTAGAAACAGAGTTGGATCATCACCTAGGTTATGGGAAGAATGAGGTGAATAGTTCGGATAATGCACGGAATGGGAGCAGTAAAAAGCGTGTTAAAACCAAACTTGGAGAATATAGTTTATCCATACCCAGAGATCGCAATGGTAGTTTTGAGCCCCAAATAGTACCCAAACACAAAAGAGTTATAGATAAGATAGAAGAGCATGTAATTACCCTTTATTCTAAAGGTATGACTGTTCGAGATATTCAGGATACTTTAAAAGAAATCTATGGAATAGATGTAGATAAAAGTACGATTTCACGCTTTACAGATTTACTTTTACCTAAAATAGAAAAGTGGCGAAACCGACCATTGGATGATTTTTATTTCGTTCTGTGGATGGATGGAATTCATATTAAAGTAAGGGAAAATCACAAATTAGTTAGCAAGTGTGTTTACATTGTAATGGGCTTGAATTCTTTGGGAAAGAAAGAGATTTTAGGAATTTGGATTGGACAAGAAGAGTCTGCCAGTTTTTGGAGAGAAGTATTGAATGATCTTAAAGCAAGAGGGATACAAGACATCTTATTAACAGTAACAGATAACCTTAAAGGTTTTACTGATGCAATAAAAGCAGCGTTTACAAAGTCAATAACACAGATTTGTGTAGTACATATGATACGTCAAAGTTTTGGGTACATTCCTTATAAAAAACGTAAGGAGTTCTCTGATGATTTAAAAATGGTATACAAAGCCCCAAATCGGGAAATGGCTGAAGAGTATTTAGTTGAACTGGAAGATAAGTGGTTGGAGCGTTATCCTTCTGCAATAAAACCTTGGAGAAACAATTGGGAAAATTGGACGAATTTCTTTGACTATACCTCTGAAATCAGACAGATAATATATACTACTAATATTATTGAAAATCTAAATAAGAACATTCGAAAGTACACCAAAAATAAAACGCAATTTCCTGATGATAAATCTGCAATTAAATCAATATATTTAGCATGTGTTAATGCTGCTAAAACCTGGTATAGACCTATCTCTTCATGGGGTACAATACTAAATGACTTTCATTTAGCATTTCCTGACAGGTGTAAGCATATAACTTTAAAATAGTGTTTACACAAAATTTGAGACACTACCGGAATTTCGCCTGTAGATTCTAAATCTTTATTATTAAATGCAAATCCAGCAATCATAAAGCACAATAAAAATAAGTCAATAATTGAAATATAAGATGTAAAATATTACTCTACTTGTTTTCATTTTTCTTTAGTCTTTGGATTAGTGTTTCAACTTCTGAAAGCTTCATTTTTTAATAAGAAAATTAAATAATTATGTTTTGATACCATATAAAATATTGAGCAAAACTTTATTTTTAAAGGGCTGTATATTAAAATGTTTTTTCAATCT
>JAOXRX010000107.1 GCA_025800285.1 Alphaproteobacteria bacterium | reverse complement strand
ATCCTTGCAAATTGTGAAATATAACTGGAAGACTTATTGGTTTTCGACATGAAAGATTACATTGATTATGAGCTGCGCCTGGATATTCTCCAGTGAAATGACAATGATCTCTCACTTTACCATTTGATTTTTCATCTCTGGTAAATACTTCTTCACAAATATAACATGTTGAAGCAGATTGAAATTCTTTTTCTTCTTTATCAGACAAATTATAAGGTTTTGGTTTTTTATAATAATCTTTGTAAATTTTATGAGTTAATTTTACAACATGTTTGATAAACTTTTTGGAAATATCTTCATCTGGAGTTTTCTTTGTATAAACTATTGGTTCGAAATTGGTATTCATTCCATCCAAAGTTTTAAGATAAAGGCAGAAACCACTTGGCTCATGTTTCTGGTAAGTTTTTGTATATGATTTTTCTGGATTTGGTTGACAAGAATTAACAGGAATAGTAAAACATTCAAAATCAGCATATATTATGAAAGGAAGAGGAAGTTTTTTAAAATGGTGTTTGAATTTGATAATACTGTTTTTTTTGGTTGGCATTTTCACAACCACTGTTTCATTGTTGCCGCAATATGTAATATGCTTTTCAAGGAGATCTTCTTTAGTATAATGGGTAAGACACTTTTTACAAATATAAATTTTACTTGATCTATGAGAAGTGATTTGAGATCTAATCAATCTTGAAAAGTTTTTTATTAAAGAGTAATGTTGTTTTTCTCCATCTGAATGGAAAAAAAGATCCAAGGATTTTTGACAGTCTTTTTGGTTTATCCACAAAGGATATACTCTATTGTTATCATCAACTGAAAATACATTTATTCCTGGGAGATTGGGATTTTGATTTTCAAACCTTGGGATGTCTTTGCTTTGACGGGGAACAGATCGGAGAGCACACGTCTGAACTCCA
>JAOXRX010000106.1 GCA_025800285.1 Alphaproteobacteria bacterium | reverse complement strand
AAAAACAAAATATGGAACAAAACTGCCAAATATCACAAATTCGATTGATGTCTTGAATATTAATACGAATGCAATAAAAGACAGTATTGTAGATGGAATAAATGCTAATACTATCGCTATGATACCAACTGACAATCTCACAAGGTCTTATCCATTTACTTTTGAACCTCGAAGAACTTTATACTGTCCTGTTTCATCCAACACTATTTCTGAAATGAGAATTTATGTAGCAGATTCACTTGGAAGACCAGTTGATTTCAACGACATCGATTGGTTCATGACTTTAATACTTCATTCAAGATAATATTCTCTTGTAATAAAATGAAGAGACAATCAGAATTCAAAAAAAAATATTACCCCGAATTAGGGAGATATACAAGACAACATATTTATGGTGAAGGAGTGATGGATGTATTCAAATCTTTTGGTTGGAAGATATTTGGAAAGACAATGAAAAAAGCCGCAAAACAGCAGCCACTAAAGCAATTACAGCAGCGGCTACAAAAAACATGTGAACATGTTGGTAAAAAGGCTGGTGATAAAATAATTGAAATGTTATAGAAAAGGAATACTCCTAAAAAAGTCACTTTCGATGAAGCAACTATTAAAAGAAATCCAATCAAAAAAATAACTCGAGAAGATATAAATCAAAGACTGAATTACATTTTGAATGATTGAAACTAATAAGATTATATAATTTTTAAAATTATATAATCTTTAAAATAAATATGAAATCCTTTAGAAATCCAAAATATCTTGAAAGATATGAAGATGTTGTTTTCGATCTTGAACAACCTGTCGATATTAATCCAAAT
>JAOXRX010000105.1 GCA_025800285.1 Alphaproteobacteria bacterium | reverse complement strand
GATTTTGTCTTTCCATGTACTGATGAAGATAATCATTGATATCAGAGTAAGAGTACATCCCATCTTGGAAAGTGACAGTATTCCAATTAACACCTCGATCATTTGAGTATTTGATTGTGTTATTATTGTAACTGCTTCTGATGTTGTACCAAGAATAAGTCATTGTCAATCTGTCAATAGCAAGAGAGTGTTTCATTTCAGGATCAAGTTTCAGAGAGGGTTTAAACTTTATCAAGAAATTATCTGGTCTATTTTCTCAAGTTTTTTCTCTTTTGATTGAAGAAATATGTATCGCTCTTTCCATTATTTTATTTAAACAATATATATTTTTTCAAAAGATCATTTAATGTTTTTTTGGAGATGACTTTGAGTTGATGAAGAAGATGAGCGATTTGTGAGAACTCTTGCTTTACTCCATTGTTTCCAGCAAAGATAGATCCATCGAGTAATTCAAGTCTGACGACAAGTTGTTGAGGGTTGTTGAAGTGGATGATTCCTTGTCCTGTTTTTTTCGCGTATTTCACAAGGCTATCTATGTTATTGATATATTGACCTAAAATATTATAAACTTTAATTTGTTTTCTTGTATCTCGATTTGGATCCTTATTTTTTTTACAGCTTTACTCACACCTTTTTCTTTAAAAATAATTGCTTTATTAGGTGATAATAAATCACCGAAATAATTAAGTTGTACTTCAGCGTTCTTTTGATAAAGAAGAATATTTTCAAGTTTTTCATTTTTTAACTTGCTTGGTAATGGTAATTTGAGATTTTTCAAAACTTCAACAGATCTTTTATTTAATAAACCTTCATCTAAATCTGTATCATCAAATGTTACAATATTTTGTCTTCCAACCTCAACGTTAAAGACACATTGGATTTGACCAAAGTCTCCGATGATTTTTTCAGGGAATTACTAGAAATTTGGGGAGAGATAAACTTTGAAAATCAAATAACGTCCGAAAATCACCTTCTGGATCAACCACTGTG
>JAOXRX010000104.1 GCA_025800285.1 Alphaproteobacteria bacterium | reverse complement strand
CTTTGAGGAGTCGTTTCTTAAAGAATCAATGACTAAAGGGCCAGCCAGGTAGATGGAACTTGCTGTACTCTTTAAGGTGGCTGCCTAAAGTTTAGAGCCTTTGCCGTTTAATGGAGTTATATAGAACAACTCTGTATCACTTAATGACAATGATATGGTATCATTTGAAAGAAGAATTATTGCTAAGTAAGATTCGTTTATTATTGTGACTTAATAGGTTACCTTGGAAACGAGAGGTCCAGTGAAACACTTCCCTTATTTTGGCTTTAGCCGCTCATAACTGAAAAACGAAGTCGGTGATCCCCATTTTTTTATTATTATTTTTGGAAAATAACCAGCACGTCACGATTAAACTTTCTGCAAATTTAAAAATAAAATAAATTTGAAGGGCCTGACCGTTTTTAAAGGAAATCTATAAACGAAGGTTGGAAATATCCGATGTTACAGAAATCACCACTCTTACTACAGTTTTCTAATTAATTTGGGTATTTGTAGTTTTCGAAACTAAATGTTTTGAAATCGCAGCTGTTTAAAGAACGGCACTTACAGGAAATTGTGAAAAATGAAGATTTGAAGAGGATTAAAAATTAGAAATTGAAGTTAATAGTTAATAGATGGACACCTAAATAGTTGATACCAACCCTTATTGCTCTTGCGTGGGTAGCAGACTGTTTGGTGGTGTTTCAAAGCTATTTTTCTCTATTTTTTCTATTTTTATAATCTTTCTTAATTCTCATCCTATTCCAATAATTTCAGGTGTAACTCCCCCTTAACAGCTTTGTTTTAAGCTTAAAGGAGCACTATGATATTATCGTGGTTTTAGACTGATTCTGATTCTATACAGCTGTTCATCTTAGAAAACCAACAATAATGGTTTTCTTTTGGACAAGATCACTGAACAAATGATAAGAACCCATTAGGAAGTGCGGATAATTAATGATGTTATGGATGGAAATGGATT
>JAOXRX010000103.1 GCA_025800285.1 Alphaproteobacteria bacterium | reverse complement strand
GCCTTCAAATCAGACACTTCACTCCCCACAGTTCACTTCAATGCTTCACTTTTCGATTCTCTTGCAAAAAAAAAAATAATAAACATCAACACGACCTACCATTTAAACTACATTCACACAGCTTTATGAATCCTGTTTCTGATAAGATCAAAGGTTCTTGTGCGCCAACTAAAAGAATACTGAAGGCTTAGCAAGGATTGACCGTGGTGGCCTATTGGCCCTAGCCTAAAAAACTATTCCGAATTCCGAAAATGTTCTTGTGGTAACGTTGAAAAATTTCAGGTCCATGTTCGGCAATCTTCGGTAGTTGTCGGAATTCTTCAGAAGACTTCGGGCAATCCTCGACAATCTTCGGTAACTTTTCGAAAATATTCTGGTGATCTTCGGCACTCTTCGATAATTTTCGAGTTAACTTCGGTAAATTTTCGGAATATTTATTTATTTATTTATTGAGCTCGCCACACATAGTTTACATATGGAGATAAGGAAAAAAAAGAGATGAAAATAGAACAAAAAAGCAATAAATCTAATTACGTTACAATAATAGGGCGATTGAGGGGTCGACACTAAGAAAAAAGAACTATATAAGTACAAATGGCAAAGAAAATAAAGTTGACTTTATAGTTAAATAATAGAGTGGCGAGGAAATCTCGAAGAAGCTTTGAGGCTTATTTATGAGATTGAGATTTCCTCCCATAGAAATTAAAATTTATTATAATTGTTGCATAAATAGGCGATGTTCAAGTAGAAATATAAGGAACAAAAGAAAAGAAAAGAAAAAAATAGGAGGAAAAGAATGCAATGAAACTATGATTTAAACTCATTTTCCCTCTCTTAGAAAAGATTTCGTGAGTCGCTTGAAGCTAGGAGCACTTGTTGTTGCTTTAATATAATTACGTAAAAGAATCGAAAAGTGAGCTTCGGAAGCCGTTAGGGTTCTCCAGGTTTCTTTGGCTTAAATTCAGAAATTAAATTCAAAGCCAAAAACGAAACCCGAATCTTTCCGGCGCCGAATAAATCCCGCTCTCCCTCATGACAGGCGGAGGACTTCTGATGACAGATGCTCAATAGTTTAATAAAATATTGGAATCCATCTCCAAAATTAAAAAATAACTCAATTTTCCTGCAAGAGTAGTTGCC
>JAOXRX010000102.1 GCA_025800285.1 Alphaproteobacteria bacterium | reverse complement strand
GTTTCGTCTTGTGAATTCTTTAACTTTATGCTCATTATTCGTTCCTTTCCTTCGTTAAATTCATCTTCTTATATTTAACGAAAACTGTCCACGAATTATTTAACATCTACAAGAATGACAATATAATAATATAGCATGGTTAAAAGATTTTTCGACTCCTTATAGTCGCTCAAAATGACAATATCATTTCCCCAGTCGGTCATTCTGATGAGCAGAGCGAAGAAGAATCTCTTTGTGCTACTGGATGTAAATTAAGATTACACAAGCATGAAAAGATTCTTCACTTTGTTCAGAATAACTAGAAAAAAATAAGAATAATAGAACTAATTTAAATCAATTATAATCAAGGTTACTTTATCATTAATCTTTTATTATATTTATATTGATAACATAAAAAACATTATGAATATCCTCATCGCTATAATCATCATTAGTACTTACATATATTATCTCAATGTTTTCAGCCTCAGCTATAGTATTATATGTAAATGTTTTATCACCATAATTAGGAATATTAACATCTGATAATGCTCCACCAGCTCCATTTATAATTAAGCAATCCTCAGAACCCTCATATGTTGGGACTTGCAACCCATGATATGTTTTCCCCATAGGCATTTGTAATAAGCTTAAATTCTCTAAATTCAATTTTATGTTGTTTTTATTTGTTGTATTTATATTATATACATTAACAACATTATACGAATACCCTCCAGCAAAATAAGAGGAGTGTATTATATTTTGATACTTAACTGGCAAATTACTATAATAAATATTATGTGTGCTATAATTGCCATTATTAATAACATGCTCTTCTGTAACTTTAACCAAGTCAATAGCACTCAAATATATATCCCTCACTAAAGAATAGCCATTGTAATCAAATGTTAATGTTAACTTTCTGTTTTCATAAACTTCACTAGCATTGATTTTAATTCTTCTATTTGCTCCCGAGTTACAACCATCGCTACCATCCGCACATACAAAAGCAATATTTGTATCAGCTACATTACTATGGCTTGCAACCACACCATCTTTAGATAGATCTATTTCAATAAAAACATCTGTATTCTTATAAAAAGAAATACTTCCTCCATGAGCAATACTTAAACCACTATCTTCATCTTTTAAATCTACTGACAATTTATAAACATTATCATTATTTATAACACTACCCTCAGAGATATAATCACTATCTAACCAAATAGTAAAGGCTTTTGCAGCTCCATTTATATAGCCTGTATCATCACTTGTAGCTCCACAATTATTATTTACAAAAACAGTGTTAAAATTACTTTTAAGTAAAGTGCTTGTATTGCTAAAATCTTGAGAGCTATTCATAACTCCAGACAAACAAAAATAATTACCATTAAGTGTTGACCCATAAGACCAAGCTGTGTTTATAGGTGCGGCAGGAACATTTATAAAATTAGTCCAGTTAGCTTCTTTTAGATCACTATCATTATTATTTATTTTATAAGCATGATAATCAGCAACTAAATCAACAAATCCCGATTCAATAATTTCTTCAGTTTCAACACTATGTACAATATCAGGATTGATTTCAAAAACTCCAAATAAAGACAGGACTACAAATAAGGCTATAGCCATCATTGTTATTATTAAATTAGCCATTAATTTCTCCTTTTCATTAATGATATATTACTTTCAAAGTTGGAGTTGGAGTAACTTTCAAATCATTCCAAATACCAGAGTCCCATCCCTCTAAATTAGTAACTGTTAAACTTCCACTTCCAGAGTTATTATACTCTAATTTTGTATTTAAATCCTCAAACTTTCCATTCTCATTTGCAAAATATACTTTATGATTATTAGAAGACTCTAACTCTACAAAAGCAAATTTACCTGCCATTAGATCATCTGAGACACCATCTCCTTTGGCAATCCTTGTTATATTAGGATTATTAACTGTTTCTAACGATTTGTCAATACTGTTTTTTTCTCCATTTACCCATATAGCAAAATTACCGCCACTAACTCTAACTTCTACATCATAATAATTTACTCCATTTAAAGAGTATGTTGAAGATGTTTCCACATAATTGCTACTATCTCCTATATAAGCTTTAAACTTACCGCTTATACCATTGTACCCCAACCAAGCACCCTTTACAACCCCACTTGAGGACGAAATTGAAGCAACAATGGTCTCATAGGTTTTATTATTAATTGAATTAAATTTACCTGTAGCTCTCATTTTAATTATTGAACTTTGATCAAATAACGGCAAAGATATATAATCATCAGAACCATCAAAATCTAAATAAACTCCTTCGCCAGCATGTATATCAAAAACATTATCACTAGTGCAGATTTTACGAGATTCACCTTTTAAATATTCACATAAATCATACGGGTTATTTATGTATGTATTTGTAGTCCTGCCTATAAGCCCTCCGATATTACTGTTACCAACAGGCTTTATACTCCAATAAGAATAGCTATTTGTTACACTATTTCTATTAGAGGTCTTGGCTGTAGAAGAACCTATTACTCCTGCTACATTCTTTGTACCTGATACTTTTGCTTTAGAATATGAGTTATAAACATGGCTTCCATTTTTTAAAGAGCCTATTAATCCTCCTATACTAACTGAACCGCTCACAATTCCAAAAGAATAGCTGTCATATATTTTAGAATTAGCATAAGCTCTACCAATTAAAGATCCCACCTTATTTCCATTTCCTTTTATAGTTCCTGAAGAAAAACTTTTTTCTATTATCGAACCTTTAAGGTTACCAACTAAGGATCCAACATTATTTAATGCTGTAATATTTGCATTAACTAAAGCAATATTCTTTACAGTAGAATTAAGAACATATCCAAACAATCCTTGATTAGAATAAGAATTGTTCATGTATAGATTATTTATTTTATTGCCCTCACCATCAAAAACACTATTTTTGAATCTTACATTACTAGAAAAACCAAATGCAAACCAACCATCTGCACTAGTACCATCTGGAGAACCGTCCCCATCCCAGTCTTCTAAAGCAGGATTAACATTAAAGTTAATATCCGCTTTTAACTTATATGATACATTTTCTAATGAAGCCTTATTTTGATAATTACTTAAACATAAAAATTGTTTTTTTGCTAAGTCAGAATCTCCTAAGCTACCTCCAATTAAATAATATCCATCAGCATCTCTTTCTAAATTAGATACGGGATTTAAAGCATCACAAAACCATGTGCCAGATATAACAGATTTTATATCCCCGGCTACTTCCCACTCTAATTTAGGAGTTAAATCTGATAAATTTTCCCAAACACCATCACTCCAACCACTTTTAATCTTACCATATTCATATGTTAACTCTGCAACAGGGCAACTAGTAGGAGTATATTCATCTACATACTCACATTTATCTGAATTATTATTTAAAAGAATATTATCTGAACTTCCAACTAAACCACCTATTCTAGAACTACCTTTTGGAGCAGTACTCCAATAAGCATAACTATTGGTTATAGTTGCTTGACTACTTGAGGATGCCACAGAGCCACCTAACAAGCCGCCCACTATAGAGCCCCCACTTACTATTGATAAGGAATAGCTATCAATAATTTTACTATTGTTTGAAATCTTACCAACAAGTCCTCCTATATAACTTCCTGTTGAAGAGATATTTGTTACAGAATAACTATTTAAAACACTTACTCCAGAGTTAACATTACCTATTAACCCTCCTGTGTTATTACCTCTTGCAGATATTGATCCTTTAACTAAAACTCCACTAACAGAAGAAGTACTTTTAGTTATATGACCCGCAAGAGCTCCTATATTAGTTCTCCCTTTAATATTAACATTAGAAAGACCTAAATCTTTAATTATTGCTCCAGATACAAGACCAAATAAACCCTTGTTATCACCTGTACTAGATATATATAAATTTTTTATATAATGACCTTGTCCATCAAAGGCTCCAACAAAACGATTACTACTATTATAACCAATAGGACTCCATCCATTAGTAGAAGACCCGTCAGGAGAATCATCTCCATTCCAGTCTTCTTCAGATGGATTTTCTTTAAAATCAATATTTGCTGTTAATTTATAGTTTGATGACAACACATTATAGTTTTGATTATTTGATAAACATACTAATTGTTTTTTTGCTAATGCAGCATTACCCTTTATACCACCTATCATATAGTATCCAGAATCTATATCTATATTAGACAAAGGATCAGCAGAATTACAAGACCAAGCATATCCTGAAGATATATCCCCATCCTCCTGCCACTCAAGTTTAGGAACCTCCTCGAACAAGTCTTCCCAAATATTATCATCCCAAGCATCTTTTATAGAGTAAGGATTATAGGTAATATCACAATCTTTATCAACTCCAACAGAGCAATAATTATATTTATCAAACACTCTGTCTCCTATAGCTGTTAAACTAGTATTTACAGCATATGATTTCTTTATAATCAAACTACCACTACTACTATAAAGACCACCAACAAGAGCTCCATTTTTATAACCACTTCCAACAACATCTCCTATAGCATAACTGTTTTCTAATGTATTACTATCGGCAAAACCTCCGATTAAACCACCAACATTACTAGATGATCCAACAACCTTACCTTTTGCATATGTATTTTTAACTGTACTTCCCCTAATTGGTCCAATTAAGCCACCAACATTATATGCACCCAAGACATTACCAACAGCATAGCTAGAGTTAATAGTTGCTCCGTTAGCATAACCTATCAACCCTCCAACATAATTTTTGCCTGGAGCTAAAACAATACTTTCTGAATAAGAATCGCTAATAGTTGACCCATTGGCATAACCTATTAAGCCTCCAGCATAATGATTGACAGTACTAACCTGCCCTTTAGAGTAACATCCACTAACAGTAGAATTATTAGATATTCCTCCTATTAACCCTCCTGTATGATAGTTTTTATTATTCTTAACACTACCTTCAGCATAACAATCGCTAGCAGAAGAATCATTTGATAAAGAACCTGCCATTCCCCCTATATATGAACCATTACCAATAACATTACCAGTTGCATATATATTTTCTAGATTTGATTTAAAAGCTCTACCTACGGCTCCTCCCACATAGTTATTATTACCAGTTACATTACCTGTAGCATAACTGTTTTTGAAATTTACTGTATTATAAGCATAGCCAACCAAACCACCAACATAATAAATTTTTCCTTCGATATCACCTGTAGCATGGCAGTTCTCTATACTAGACGAGTTGGAGTAACCTATTATTCCTCCAACATAATTATTAACTGAAGCTACATTCCCTGAGCTATTACTATTTAATATTTTAGAAGAAGCATAAGATCCTCCTGAAATGCCTCCTGCAAAACCATGACTCGCGGTTGGATTAGCAGAGAAAACATTAACCGATGAGCTACAACCATCCACTGTTGTATTTCTCAAATATCCAGTTATTCCACCTCCCCAATTATATTTACCTGCAATACTTCCTATAGCAAGCAAATCACCTGAAGATTTATTATTGCTCAGAGTAGAATTAAAAGATGAGCCCACAATACCACCTATAAATTGAGAATCAGCATCCTCATTGGAATAAATATATACATCTGAGTTACTTGATGATATTTTTGCATTAGAGTCCATTGTTCCAATGATACCACCTGAAGATCCTCTTGATTTTATATGACCGTCAGTTTTAACATTATTAACATTTGCAGAATATAATCTTCCACTCAAAATACCTATAGAATCTTTACCTCTAATATATGCATTAACAATATTTAAGTTTTTAACTTCTCCTGGACCAACGATATCTCCAAATAAACCTTGATAATTCTTTGAATCTCTATTTATATATAAGTTAGTAATAGAGTGATTTCCTCCTTCAAACTTTCCTTTAAATAGATTTGAAGAATCATCCGCATAGTTACCTAATGGAATAAATCCTTCAGTATTAAGACCATCAATGACTCTATCACCGTCCCAATCTTCATTATTAGAACTAAGAGTAACCGTTATATTTTGTAAGAATGGATGCTTTTCATCTTTTATAGAGCTTATATTGTTATTTATATCCTGATATTTTTTAGAAATACTAAAATCATTGTCAAAAGTTATATCTGCTGTTAACTTGTAATTAGAATTAAGAACTTCTGAATTTTGATTTTGAGATAAGCACAAAAGATGTTCTTTTGCTCTGGCTGATGAGCCCATAGAGCCCCCTATTAAATAATATTCATCTATCCCTACAATCTCCTTTTCCATTCCTCCTAAAGGGTTAGAAGGATTACATCCCCAAGAAAATACTGAATTCACATCTCCTTTAACTTCCCACTCTAACTTAGGAGTCTCATTAGATAAATCCTCCCAAATATCATCGCTCCAATTTGCTTTTATAGAGCTTTGCATATAAGCTATATTAGCTTTAGTACATTTTGTTGGGGTAGATTCACTTACATACTCACATATATTATTTGCATTATTTATTACAGCAGGAGATACACCTATTAAACCGCCATTTGCTTTTGAAGAATTAACACTATAAGCATTGGGAGCGACCTCCCAATAAGCATAACTATTATTTATCTCAGAGTTAGTTGCATTCATACCACCTGCTAAACCTCCAGCTCGAGCAGGACCATCAACACTATAACTTAAAACTTTACCTGTAGCATAACTATTGTTAATTATAAGCCCCCCTAAATTATCATCGCCATATAGTCCACCAGCAGATGATATGCTTTTAGAAGTATATGCTCCGACATGAGCTTTTGAATAGCAATTATCTATTGTTAAATTATTCTGAGTATTCCATCCTGATATACCACCAACCATTGCATAATTATTTAAAGCATATCCATAAACGCTACCCAGTGAATAACTGTTTGATAAACTAGTAGCAAATCCTCCGACTAAACCGCCAACAAAAGCATGAGTATTTGCTTTAGCAAAGACATCTCCGTTAGCAGATGCTTGACTTAAAGTACTCCCATTCAGCAAATTACCTATTACCTCTCCCACATAAGCAGAAGCATTTGAGTTTACAACTACATCAGCATGGACATGTACATTAGAAATTTTTGAAGAAGCATCAACATGCCCTATTAACCCACCCGCATAGTTAGAGATTTTTCCAACTAAATTACCAGACACATAGCAATTAGATATTGTTGCACCATCTGCCTCACCAGACAAAAGCCCTATTTGATCACCAGAGCTTTCTATATAAGAATCTAAAACCTGTAAATCATAAACTTTAAAATTTGTATGTGTAGCTCCAAACAAACCTTGAAATCCCGCTGTTCTTTTTGAGTAAATATTTTTAATATAATGATTGTTTCCATCAAACTCTCCAGAGAACTGTTTGCTTCCATTAGAAAAATCTCCTAGAGGCATCCAACCTTCTGTATTTATATCATCGATAGCCCCATCGCCATTCCAATCTTCTCCATTGCTGGTAACTGTTGAGCTTATAGATTTAATAAATGGGTAGCTTTCTGTTTGATTTATATTCTCTACTGCTTGAACATTTTGATATGTTTTTGTTAAATTATGTTTTATATCAAAGTCTATATCTGACATCAATCTATATTTAGCATTTAAGACTTCTGGAGTTTGATTTTGAGAAAGACATAAAAGCTGGAGTTTTGCATCAACTTTATAACCTTGAGTTCCTCCTATAAGATAAAAGTCTCCACTTTTATCAAAATTAGCAAGAGGATCCAAAGCATCACATTGAAAGGCTGCTATAGATTTTAAATGAATTATTTTTCTTACTTTACCTTTAGAGTTTTCAAAATCTAATATTAAATCCCTATCCATAAACAAAGATGTAGATTTAACTCTAAGCCTTCTCTTTAATCCATTATTACATCCCTTAGAATTATCTAAACATATAAAATCAGCTTCAAAATCACTAACTGGCTCAACTGTAGATTTAACACTAGAATCTGATATTTCTATATCTATTAAAAAATCATATCCCTTATGAAGAATAAGATTATCATGAAGCTTAATTTCTTTTCCTGTCTCCACTTCTATCATTTTAACTTGGAAGTCATACACATTGCTATTCTCTATATCAGACCCTTCAGAAATAAAAGTACTATCCACCCAAACAGTATAAGCTTTTGCATCTCCTAACATAAAGTTTTTATTATTAGAGGTTTCTCCACAAGTATTGCTAACTACCACAGAGTTAAAACTATCCTCTAATATTTTTATTGTATCTTCATAGAAATATCTATCTTTTATTTCTCCTGACAAACAGAAATACATACCCTCTGGTTTAGAACCATATGACCAACTCATGTTAGCAGGAGTTCTTGGCACTTCTATAAAACTGCTCCAATTGTTAACAGGTAAAGACTCTTTTCTTCTAACCTTATAAACATGATAATCTGACACTAATTGATTTATACCTGATTTAACTAAGTACTCATTTTCTCTAACACTAACACTTCTGGAGTCAACATACATAACTCCAGACACAGACAACACAACAAATAAAACAATTCCTAAAATTGTAATAATTAGATTAGACATAGCTTCCTCTGTTAATTATAATAATCTTAAAATACTTTATAGCAAATATAATTATATTATGTCTAGTGTTTTTTTATATTGCATTTCAATTAAAAAATATATTATAAATATAATTATAAAAATAGGAGCTTTACAATGAGTAAAAAAATAATAAGACATACTGACATAATATCAATAGTAGGAGATATATTAAAAGTTCGTGCAACAAATGTTGCTAATGGAGAGCTTGCTATTGTTGAAAAAGACAATGGAGAAGAAAGTCTGGCTAGAGTTATTGAACTATATGAAGATGTTGTTTCTCTACAAGTGTTTTCTGGTGGAACAGGGTTATCAACAAGTTCAAGTGTTAAATTTTTAGGAAAATTAGTTAACACAATTTATTCTAATAACATTTTGGGAAGAGTTTTTAATGGTTCTGGTGAAACAATGGACAACGGCCCTAGTTTAAAGAAAGAGCCTACAATTGATACAGATGGTCCTACTGTAAACCCTATGATGAGAATTATGCCTAAAAAAATGATAAGGACAGATGTTCCAATGATTGATGTTTTCAATACACTAGTTGAAAGTCAAAAAATTCCAATTTTCTCTATTGCTGGGGAACCTTACAATAAGCTATTAGCTAGAATTGGAATACAAACAGATGCAGACATTGTTGTATTTGCAGGACTTGGCTTAATATTTGACGATTATCACTTCTTCAAAAAAACTTTTGAAGATGCAGGTGTTTCTTCTAGAACTATTATGTATGTTAATCAAGCATCTGACCCAATTGTTGAAAGACTATTAATTCCAGACATGGCTTTAGCTGTAGCAGAAAAGTTTGCCGTTGAACAAGATAAAAAAGTACTTGTTTTGATGACTGATATGACTGCTTATGCTGATGCTCTAAAAGAAGTCGGCATTGCTATGGAACACATTCCTTCAAACCGAGGATATACTGGAGATTTATATTCTCAGCTTGCAAGAAGATATGAAAAAGCTTGCGATTATAAGGGTGCTGGCTCTGTAACAATTATATCAGTTACAACAATGCCAGGAGATGATGTTACTCACCCTGTCCCAGACAACACAGGTTACATAACAGAAGGACAATTCTATTTACATAATGGCATGATTGATCCATTTGGATCTCTATCAAGATTGAAGCAAAATGTTATTGGAAAAGCAACAAGGGAAGATCATTCTCAAGTTATGAATACAATGATTAGACTTTATGCTGAATCTGTAGAGGCTAAAAAGAAACAAGCGATGGCATTTGAACTTTCGGACTTTGATGAAAAATGCATCAAGTTTGGAGAAGATTTTAAAAACAAATTTATGGATGTTAATGTGGCTATGTCACTAGAAAAATCTTTAGACAAAGGGTGGGAATTAATGGCTCAACACTTTAACCAAGAAGAGTTATTAATGAAAGAAAGCTTAATCAACAAATACTATCCTAAAACGGAAATTAAATAAGGAGATAAAAATGAAACATATATTTTTAATATTAATCTGCATACTTACTTACAACACAGCAAGTGCTTGCAATAACCACGGAGCTCATAATCGTAGTTACTACAGAATAGAAACAAAGAGCTATAATCATAAACAAGAAGAATTACTTGACGACAATCTTACATCTTATGAAGAAGACTTAGAAGAGAGCTCTTTTTCTCAGGATATATAATAAACTAAAATAAGATTAGAACAAAAGAAAGGATCAAGCATTATCAATTATTTTTACCTTCATAATCTTTAGATTTTAAGGTAAGTTATATTTTAATATACAAGATTTTTTGATTTAAAACTTTTTTAGATTGAGAAACTAACCCCTTCTTGTATATGTTAATACTAGAATGGGGCGAGTTTCTCAAAAATAAAAAAGGAATTAAATTACAAAATGGCTAAAGTTGCTCTAAATAAATCATCCCTAACAAAGCAGAAAACTGCTTTGAAAGGTTATAAGCAATTTTTACCATCTCTTGAGCTTAAGCAACAACAGTTAAAAGGCATAGAAGCCAGAGCTAAAAAAGAGTTAAAATTAAAAGAAATAGAATTTCAAAAAAGCTATAGAGAAATAGAAGAAACTCTTCCGATGATAGCTAATGAAGACATCTACCTTGAAGGGTTAATTAAAATTTCAAGTCTTGATTTAGAAGAAGAAAACTTATTAGGACTAAAATTACCTAAAATAAAATCTATATTTTTTGAAACTAAGAAATACTCTTTTTATAATACAATTCATTGGATTGATTCTTACATACATTTCATGAAAAAATATTTATTGCTTTATAAAGAAATTGAAAATTTAAAAGATAGATTAGATGTTATTTCAAAAGCTGTACTTAAGGTTACTCAAAGAGTAAACCTATTTGAAAAAGTTTTAATCCCTGATGCTCAAACTAATATTAAGAAAATAAAAATTGCAATTTCAGATGATGAAAGAGCCGCCGTTGTTCGCTCTAAGATAGCAAAAGCAATGCATGAAAAAGAAAGAGAGGAATCATAATGTCAATAGTTCCTCTTAAGAAAATTACTCTCTGTGGTTTCTCTGAAGAAGCAGAAAAAATTACAAACAAGCTACAAAACTTAGGCATAATACATGTTATTAATCAGAATCATCAGTCTAGCACTGAAGAAGCTCCTTTTGTATCAAAAATAAATGAAAACTTTAAAGATTTGCAATACCTTGCAAATGCAAGAGATAAATTACATATGCTAAAAGAAGATGAAAACTTTAACCCCGAAGAGTTGATAGCAGAAATATCTAGCATGAGAGCAAAAACTGAGGAGCTTTTAGAAGAATTAGAAATAGTAGAAAAGAAAATAGAAAGCATTGAACCATGGGGAGACTTTGAATTCATCCCTAAAGAAGAAATCGAAAATCACAAATTTTGGTTTTATGAAATCCCTATATACAATTTAAGAAAGATGCCAAAAAATTGCATTTATTTTATTGCTTCAAAGCAAAATGCTAATGCTTATACTATAGTGCTATCTGAAGAAGAGCCAGATGACATACCTGGCAAAAATATTCAATTTGGACACCGATCCCTAAAAGATTTAGAAAACGAAAGAGATTATATAAATGAACAAATTGATGAAATAAGAACTCGAAGAATTATACTGACTAAATATAGATACTTGTTAGCAGAAAGCTTAAATGACATAAACAATGAAGCTCTTAGATTTGAGATTGAGAGTTACTCTCAAGATGATGGAGAATTATTTATCTTAAAAGGCTATATTAATAATAGTGATGTAAAGCTAATAAAAAACATATCTTATGAAAATGCTATTGCATGTTATATTGAAGACATAAAAGAAAATGAAAAAGCTCCTACTCTTTTGAGGAATAAAGAAGCCTTGTCTGGAGGAGAAGAGCTTGTAAAATTTTACTCTGTTCCTGCTTATGGAACTCTAGATCCATCTAATGCTTTATTCTTCTTTTTTGCTCTATTCTTTGCAATGATTATGTCTGATTTTGGTTATGCTTGTGTCCTTGGATTAATTTTAGCTTTATCAAATGGCAAGCTAAAAAAATCTAAATCAGGACGAAGAGTAAGATCTTTAAGCTGGTTTACTGTTATTATCTCTATGATATGGGGAGCTCTAATAGGGAGCTATTTCGGAGCAGAACCAACAGGTAATAACATAATAGCTGATTTAGCTAGAAAATTTAAAACTGTAGATATTAATAATATAAATGCCATGATGAAAGTCTCTATTTATATTGGTGTTGTCCATGTATGTATAGCAAATTTAATCAGAGCATGGAGACATAGAAAATCACTATTTGCTTTAAGTCGTCTAGGTTGGGCTTTTGTAACAATATCAGGAATTATGTATATCCCCATGATTATGATGGGAGAGAAAATTAATAATATATTTGGGACAATAGCACCAAACCTTTTAACAGGAGGCTTAATAATGGTATTTTTATTCTCTAGCGAATCAAAAAATATATTTAAAAGAATCATCGATGGATTATTAGGTCTTACAAAGATATCTACAGCTTTTGGAGATGTATTAAGCTATTTAAGAATATTTGCTCTGGGATTGGCCAGTGCATCATTAGGAATAACATTCAATCAACTTTCAATTCAAGTGATTGATGCTATGCCGACTCTAGGTTATGTAATGGCTTTCATTATATTAATCTTAGGTCATGCAATAAACTTTGGGCTAGGAATTATGAGTGGAGTTGTTCATGGACTTCGCCTTAATGTAATAGAATTTTTCAACTGGAGCATTTCGGATGAAGGTTATCCGTTTAATGCATTTAAAAAAATGGAGGTCAAAAAATGGATCAAATTATAACAGGATTAGGATGGTTAGGAATTTACTCTGCTATCGGATTAGGAGCTATCGGATCAGCAATTGCCTGTACAAAAGCAGGGCAAGCAGCATGCGGAGCAATGATGGAGGCAGAAAATGGATATGGTAAATTTGTTGGGGTTGCAGCTATGCCATCTTCTCAAACAATTTACGGTATTGTAATTATGCTACAATTGATGGCAAAAGGTGTAGATACAAATAATGCAATTGCCTTATTTGTAGTAGGGTTGTTTGCAGGGATTGCTCTTTTCATTACTTCAATAAAACAAGGTGAGTGTTGTGCCTCTGCAATAAATGCAGCAAAAAACAAACCAGAAATTTTTGGTATTTCAATTGCTCCAGCAGCAATAGTTGAAGGTTTCTCTGTATTTGCTTTTGTATTTGCATTAGTTTTAATAGGAAACATTCCAGCTGTTTTAAATTAAGAGGGAAATAAAATGGTAACTAAGAATAAAAAACAGACTAAATCAGATATACCTCGTGAAGCAGGTGTTAATGAATTTATCAAGAGGCTTCGCAAAAAAGGTATTGATGAAGGTAAATACAAGGCAAATGAAATTATAAAAAAAGCTGAAGAAAAGGCAAAAGAAATAGTTAAAAATGCTGAAGCTGAAGCTAAAAAAATATTATCTAAATCTGAGAAAAAAGCAAATAAGATTGAAAAATCCGCTAAAGAATCTATAAAATCTGCTTTTAGAGATTCTGCTCTTGAGCTTAGAAGTGCTCTTGAAGAATCTTTTATCCAACAATTAGAAAAGCAAACAAAAGAAGCCTTGTCAGACAAAAAGCTTATTAAAGAGATGATTATAAAAATAGTGGAGAATGCATCTAAACAAACAGAAATTCTTTTATTAGATCCTGTAAAAGATGAAGAAAAAGTGAAGTTATCTCTTTACGGCATAACAAAAACTATGTTGAAAGAAGGAGTCGAATTAAAGTATTTCTGTTCACCCGATAAAACTGGCATAGTTGTGAAAGAAACAAAAAAAGGTATAGAAATAGACTTATCTGACGAAGCAATTTCTGACTTATTATTAGATAACTTATTACCTATATATAGAGAAATAATTGAAGATTAAATATTTTTACTTAAAATAATTTTAAGAAAAATTAAAAGGAAATAGATATGAAAAAAAAGAAGGATTATTATCAAATTGTTACATCTCTTCCCCTATTACAAGGGAAGATAAACTCTGATTTTTCTCACATGTCTAGATTGAACTTTAATAAACATATAAAAGACTTAAGCCGAGAAGATTTCAAAATGGTGCAAGACCTAGAGAACTTTGTTATTTGGGAAAAACACTCTATGGATAGTGAAACAGACAAAGCTTTTAAAAACAAATCTTTAGATCTATTACAAAAGTATGACAATCAAACCTTTGCAAAAATAATCACCGCAACAATAGAAAAAAGATTTTTACTGGGATTAATAAGGAAAAGAATTAATGGGCAAAAAGAGCCTCCTAAAAATGAAGATTTATGGAGATTATCAAAATATAAGTTTAAAATACAAAACAACTGGAATAAAACTGATTTTGGAATAAAACACTTAAGTAAAGAATTAGCAGGATTTGATTATTTAATGCAAGAGCACTCTGCTTTAGAACTTGAAAAACAAATATTAAAATTAATGTGGAAATTCTGTGATAAGATTTCACAAGATCATTATTTTGATATTGATTTCATATTAATATATGCAATAAGAAGAAACATAATTGAGAGATGGAAAATTGCAAGCGACTCTCAAGATATAAGAGATAAATTTAACAAACTAGCAATGGAGGCAATTCATGGCAAATAAAAAAACAGCTAAAGTTATAAGAATACAAGAAAACATCTTAAAAATAAAAATTGAGAATCAAGACATAATGAAAAACGAAGTTGTATTCGTTAAGCTTGGAGAAAATAAATTAAAAGCAGAGGTTTTAAGAGTAAAAGGTAAAACTGCAGACATTCAAGTTTATGAAGATACTAAAGGTGTAAAAATTGGCGATGATATTGAATTATCTCGTGAGATGCTTTCTGTTACTCTAGGGCCAGGACTTTTAGGTCAGGTATTTGATGGGCTACAAAACCCTCTAGAAATATTAGCAAACAAACACGGATTCTTTTTACCAAGAGGAGACTATGTAGAACCTTTAAATCCAAATAAGAAATGGAGTTTTAAAAGCTCTGTTGAAAAAGGAGCTAAGCTAAAAGCTGGTGATGTTATAGGAACAGTTAAAGAAATTAACATTGATCACAAAATAATGATACCATTTTCAGAGAACGTTGAAGTAGAAATTATCTCTATAAAAAACGGATCATTCAAACTTGATGAACCTATAGCTAAGATAAAAGATTCTTCTGGGAATAAAAGAGATTTAACTCTTGCACAAAATTGGCCTATTAGAAAGCCAATTCCTCAGAAAATGTTAAGAAACAAAACAGTAAAAAGACTATACCCTTCAGAGTTATTGACAACTACAACAAGAGTTATTGATACATTCTTCCCTATAGCAAAAGGAGGAACCGCTTGCATACCGGGACCATTTGGAGCAGGTAAAACTGTTTTACAATCTCTATTATCAAGATATGCCTCTGTTGACATAGTTATAGTTGTAGCTTGTGGAGAAAGAGCTGGTGAAGTAGTAGAAACAATCACAGAATTTCCTGAAATGGTTGACCCTAAAACAGGAGGAAGTTTAATGGATAGAACAATAATAATTTGTAACACTTCTTCTATGCCTGTTGCTTCTCGTGAGTCATCTATTTATACAGGAATGACAATAGGTGAGTACTATCGTCAAATGGGATTAGATGTACTTCTAATTGCTGATTCAACTTCTAGGTGGGCTCAAGCTTTAAGAGAAACATCAGGAAGACTCGAAGAAATTCCTGGAGAAGAAGCCTTTCCTGCATATCTTGATTCATCTATAAAAGGAGTTTATGAAAGAGCCGGAGTTATAGAAGGTAATGCTGGCACAGGTTCCTTAACAATGGTTGGAACAGTTTCTCCTGCTGGAGGAAACTTTGAAGAACCAGTAACTCAATCTACACTAGGAACAGTTAAAACATTTCTAGGGCTTTCTTACGACAGAGCTTACAAGAGATTTTATCCTGCAATTGATCCTCTAATTTCTTGGTCAAGGTATAGAGAACAATTACACGATTACTTTGAAAACAATCTTGAAAAAGGTTGGAACAAAAAAGTAAATGAGCTTGAAGAATCTTTAGAAAAATCTGCTAGAGTTTATGAAATGATGCAAGTAACTGGTGAAGAAGGAGTATCTCTAGAAGATTTCATAATCTTGCAAAAAGGAACAATTTTAGATATGGCTTACTTACAACAGGATGCTTTTGATGATGTTGATGTCTCTGTTCCAATAGAGAGACAAAAAGAAATGCTAAATCTTATCTATGATATTTACAAGCATGATTTTAACTTAGAAACAAAAGAGGAAGTAAGAAAAGTGTTTACTAAGTTAACATCTTTATTTAAGAATCTTAATTATTCAAGCTCTTCTTCTAAGAACTATAATGCACATATAAAAGAAATAAGAGAAATACTATCTTAATAAATTATTTGCTTTCATAATATTTAGTATTCTTTTGGCATATTTTATGCCGTGTTTAGGAGTTCTAGAATGATAATAGGATATGCCTTTTAGCATAGAGCCGTTTGCTTCATTTATCTTTTTTTTCAATATCCAAGATGCAACATTTATATTTGCACAAGTATCATTAACCAATACATATGCGGCTTCAGTTTCTGTTATTCCCCAGTGTTTTGCAAGCTCAGGCAACCATAAAGTATTTATCTGCATTAAGCCTAAATCATACGATCCATTTGAGTTCTTGCTTAGTTGTCCAGTCTTTCCACCTTCTGCTTCCATAATTGCATATATAGCTGATGACGGAATGTTATAGGCAGCTGCTGAAGAAATAATACAACTCATTATTAATTGAGATGCTACCATTTATTAAGCCTCTTTTATTTTATTTTCTAAGAAGATTTTCACATCTTTACTCATGTTCATAATTATGCTAGTTCTGCTATAGAAAGCATCAAGAGCTTTTTCCACAGAATCTCTTGTCTCAACTAAATGTCTATGAATAAAGTCTTCTCTTTTATCTAAAGGTACTGACAAAACCGCATCAATTTCACTATAGTAACAAACACTAAATAACTCTGTTAAATTTTTTATTACATCTAAATATAAATGATTAAAATAGCTTTCTTCTAACTTATCTTTTTCAACATCTAAAAAAATATCATTTGCATATTTAATTATCTGAGTTTTCACCCCAGATATTATTCTCTCTTCTTCTAAAGCAAAATTAAATCTGTTTACAACATTAACAATATCAGACATAACCTCAAAAACTTTGTCCTTAAATTCATTCTCATTATTATATTGAACAACTTGTACATCCCCATCAAGTGACACATTTGATAAATCAACATCATCAGAAAGTAAACTTTGATTATGACTATAATTAGCCGCCACTATCTTACTTATATTAGATATAGCTTTAAGCTTTTTATCATAATAATTATCTAAGTTGTTTTCCTGTATATACTTTTTCGAAAGCCCCAGAGTATTCTCAACTAGTTTAGCTAATAGTATAGCTTCAACATCACAAGTTTCTTTTGTATTTGCAATACCTGTTTTTTTAGATATAGCGAATATTAAAGGAAATAAAACATCATTAAATGTTATTATTTTTGTTAAAGGTATATTAGATTTATTTTCCAAGATCATATATAAAGTCCTCTATATTATCAGGTTGCCCATATACAAATTTAACTTCACCACTAACATTTTTGTAAAACAAACTTGGAGTTCCTCTTAAGTTCCACTTATCGAATGTTTCTACATTTCTTTTTAGCTTGCTGATTGCGGCATCTGTTGTATCAACAGTTAATAAAGAGTTATCCTGTGTTTCATTATATTTTTTCCAAGCATCACTAGGATTTTTCGTAGAGAACAACCCTAAAGCACTTATAACTGATTGCTCTGATAAAATCCCTACTGGAATATACCTTACTCTTATTCTTCCTGCATTTATATATGAATCTAACTTACTGTATAAAGCTTTACAATGCCCGCACAAAAGATCAGAGAAGAAATAAACTATAGGAGCATTAACATCACCCTGCTCTATGTAATATGTGTTTTCAAGAGATGCCCAAATCTCACTCTTTATAACAGAACTCTTTTTCTCCTCTTTAGATTGAATTTGTTGTAATAATTCTTGATTTTTTTGTTTAAAGCTTTCTATTTCTGACGATATAGAATCTTTCACCATTTTTTGAGAAAAGATATACATTGTCTCTCCGATTTTTGGAAAGAATTTTTTTATATTTTCAAGATTAGAGTTGTCTCCATTTTCATCATAAACACTACCAATTATTAAGCCCTTACCGTCCAAAGTTGTAGAAAATAATTGCACTGTATTCCCTTTTACAGAAAGCCAGTTATCCACACTATTTTTCTCTCCTAAATAAATAAACTTTAATCCCTGCTCTATAAAACTTTTTAGAACTCTTACATCCTCTGGATTTGGAGCTGTCTCAAAAAATGTATTATATTCTAAATCAGCAAAAGAAAATCCTTTTTTCTCTTGAGCAAATGAACTATTAATTGAGATTAAAACCGCTAAGATAAAAACTGTAATTTTTTTCATAAAAAACCCTTTCTTATTCAATGGTCAGATTGTTGCATAAAAAAAATCTAAAAGCAAATAATTAATTGAACTTTTGCAATAATCATGCTATACCTATTTTCACAAGAAAACTAATTTAGATAAGGAAGAACAATGAACTCAGAATTGTTAATGCCTGCGGGCTCTTTACAAAGATTGAAAACTGCCATTTTATACGGAGCAGATGCTGTTTACTTAGGCACTCCAGATATGTCTCTTAGAGCACACTCTAAAATGCCCCTTGAAGATGTAATCGAAGGAGTAAAATATGCTCATTCAAAGGGAAAAAGAGTTTACTTAACTCTAAACCTTTTTGCGACTAACTCTGATGTGAAAAAGCTACCTATTTTCATAGAAACAATAAGAACCGTTAAACCTGATGGTGTTATTATTGCAGATCCTGCGATATTCCAATATGTAAAAGATAATGCTCCAGAGCTAGAGCTACATGTTTCAACTCAAGCAAATATAAACTCTTGGATGGGAGTTAAATTTTGGGAGAATCAAGGAGCATCGTTATGTGTTATGGCGAGAGAAACTCCATTTAAAGATATAAAAGTGGTTAAAGAAAAGCTTCCGAATATGAAAATTGAATGTTTTGTTCATGGAGCAATGTGCATGTCTTACTCTGGAAGATGCTTGCTATCAAATTTCTTAGCAAGTCGTCCTGCAAACAAAGGAATGTGTGCTCATACTTGTCGATGGGAGTACAAACTTCACATGAAGTTAAAAGATGGTTCTATTAAGCCGATAGATATAACAGAAGAAAACAAAGATCTTTTTGAATTCTTAATGGAAGAAGAAAAAAGACCTGGTGATTTCATCCCAATAGAAGAATCTGAAAAAGGAGCATACATTATGTTCTCTAAAGATTTATGCTTGATGCCAGTTTTAAATCAGTATTTAGAAGCAGGAATTGATTCTCTAAAAATTGAAGGGCGAAACAAGTCAGAGTACTATGCGGGAATAGTAGCTAGAACATATAGAAAAGCCATAGATGCTTGGGAGAAAGACCCTGAAAACTGGGATTACACAAAATACATGGATGAGCTATATACTCTACAAACAAGAGGATATACTTTAGGGTTCCATAATGGCAGAGTTTATGATAGTGCTCAGCAATATGAAACAAGCAGATCTTTAGGCAATTATCAGTATGCTATGTATATTGTAAAATGGGATGGTGATGATGCAATTGTAAAAGTTAAAAATGCAATTCGTGCTGGCGATGAAGTAGAGTTTCTTGCTCCAGATGGAGACAATATAGTGATTAAGATGAACTCTTTTGTCGATAGCGAAACAGGTGTTGCTTCAATGAAGGCTGATCCTTGTGTAGATAAATTCCTACGAATAAATAAAAATGAATTTGGAGACATAGATAACATATCTGAAAAGCTTCCTGAACTAACAATAGCTAGAAAACAAACTAACTATATAGCAGAAAGTGATTTACCTTATATTGCTTCAAACAAAGAAAGCTTTGAGAGCGAGATAAACAGAGAAAGTTAAGGTATGAATGAATTAAATAAAAGAAGATGGAAACTTTTAAAATCTCATAAGAGAGGTTTCTATTCTTCTATTATTTTCTTATTCATTTTTGTTATATGTCTTTTTGCAGAAGTTATCGCAAATGATAAGCCCATAATTATCTACTATCAAAACAACTTCTACTTTCCAATTCATAACTCCTATAACGAAACTACTTTTGGAGGAGATTTTGAACTTGAAGCAGATTATAAAGATCAGTATATACTCGATAACATTAATAATAATGGCTGGATGATAACTCCTATCATACCTTACTCTTATGATACAATAAATTATGATTTATCTGCACCGGCACCAACACCTCCAGACACAAAGCATTGGCTAGGGACTGATGATCAAGGCAGAGATGTTCTAGCTAGATTAATATACGGATTTAGAATATCTATTTTATTTGGCTTAGTTTTAACAATACTATCCTCAATAATAGGTATATTTTCTGGAGCTATTCAAGGCTACTTTGGCGGGCTAACAGATTTAATATTCCAAAGATTCATAGAGATGTGGTCTGGCATGCCTGTTTTATATTTATTGATAATAATGTCTAGCTTAATTACTCCTAGTTTCTGGAGTTTATTATTACTCATGTTATTATTCTCTTGGATGAAACTTGTAGGAGTTGTTAGAGCAGAATTTCTAAGATGTAGAGAGCTGGACTATGTTAAAGCTGCTCGTGTAATTGGAGCAAGCAACTTTACTATAATGTTTAAGCATATATTACCAAATGCTTTAATATCAGCGATGTCATTTATGCCATTTATATTTGTTGGCTCAATAACTACATTAACAAGCTTAGATTTTTTAGGATTTGGATTACCAGTTGGTAGTGCTTCGTTAGGAGAAATGTTACAACAAGGTAAAAATAATTTACATGCTCCATGGTTAGGAATTTCTGCATTCCTATCTTTAGCAATCATACTTTCATTAATAACTTTTTCTGCTGAAGCAATTAGAGATGCTTATAATCCTCGCAAAACTTTAAATTAACATTACGAATTTTTTGGCTGATTAGCTTTATTTTGTTCTTTTTTACTAGATTTCAATTTCTCTCTCTTATTAAACTTATCTATAAGAGTATTTTGATTAATCTTATCTCCAGATTCATCATTAAGCTTAACTGCTTTATTTATTCTATCATTTAACAATCTACTAACAAGTACTCTTTGCTCTTTTTTGCAAGAGTTTTTAATAGTAACTAAAACCTCATTATTTTTATCTAACGAAAGATCCATACCTCTTGAAATAAAGAAATCTGTTAATTTACCTAAAACTTTTTTGTCAACCTTGCTATTGCCGTCATTAGCACAATAATTAACAATACCTATTGCTAACATACTGTTCTTGCCATTAGAGAAAACTTTTTTATCTGGGAAAGCCTCTTCTAATCCTGAGAAAATATTAATTAAGGATTTTTCTCTTTTTATTGACTCTTGATTATTTCTAACACTACTTAGCTCTTTATCAAATAAATCTTTAAATCTTTTAGGAGGGCAGTAGCTCTCTAAACATTTGATTACATCATCATTAGAGTCATCAATTAGAGATAGTTTCCCTTCACAAGTTAAAGCTATCATCAACTCTAATAAACATCTAGACACACCTATAGGGTCTTTATCATAAACATTATTTAAGTCTGCTTATCTATAAGATCTAAAGCAAAGCCTTTGTTTCTACCGTTATCAAACTTAGCTCCTCCAGCAATGGTAAATTCTAAAACTTTAGCAACATGCTTTGGATGCAATTCTAACAATTTAAAAGCAAAACCTAAATTTTTACTATCTCTGAAAGAGATACCTATATGCTTTATTTCTGATTTAGCAACAGAAACATCTTTTTTATCTAAATATTTTTTAAACGATTTTTTTAGTTCTTTAAGAATAAAACCATCTAACTTATCTGGCATATAGCCCTCCTTTTTATGCGAAAGATATACATGAATAATACCATAAAAAAACAAGCTTTTCAATCAAATATTTAATATAATAAATTTTAATTATTAACTTTGCTAATTATCTTAATATTTTTTCTTTTTTGCTCTTAGAAACCCATCGTCACCAGCTATATAAACTCTCCTTTTCTCAATTTGCTTCCGCTCTTCCCGCCCCGTCATTACTTATCCCCACATTCTGAACGGACACATTTATGTGGTAGTGAAAAATCTCATTGTGCTACTGGATGTAAATTAATATTCCACAGGCATGAAAAGATTTTTCGACTCCTTATAGTCGCTCAAAATGACGATATCATTTCCCCAGCCTGTCATTCTGAACGGACACATTTATGTGGCAGTGAAGAATCTCTTTGTGTTACTGGATATTAATTAACATTACACAAGCATGAAAAGATTCTTCTTCGCTCCGCTCATCAGAATGACAACAAAAAGTAAAAAATAGATTTTAAGGTTATTTTAGGTGAATTATTTTTGAGCGAAAAATATTAGCAAGAATTGAAATATATCAAATAAATAGATTTTAAAAAATTTTAGATTATGAAAAAGCCCCCGTATAGTACATAGTAGTACTTGAGGGGGCTTTTTTGTAAAAATAAAATTTAATTAAAATCTATTTTCTTAGTTGACCTTGTGTTTGCTTTGTAACATTAATCACAATTGCACTAGATATTAAATCCAAATCTTTATCTGTTAGAGTTTTCTCTTTAGGTTGAATTTTAACTTTAATAGCTAAAGATTTTTTATTATCTCCTAAGTTATCACCTTCGTAAACATCAAATATCTCTACATCTTCGATTAACTTATCTGCTTTTTTCACTGATTGTATTAATTTTTCTGCAGGAATATCCCTATCTAATATGAAAGCAAAATCTCTAAATGTAGCCTGCAAGTTAGACATATCTAATTTAGACTTAGCAGTACCTTTCTTTTTCTTAGCAGCAGGAATATTATCTAGTAAAAGCTCAAAAGCAACCACTCTTTGTTTTATACCAAAAGCTTCTAAAACTTTAGGATGAATTTCTCCAAAGTAAGCTATTGGGAATTTACCTAATGCAAGTGTTCCGCTTCTTCCTGGGTGATAGTATTCTAGAGCACCATTTCTCAATTGACCAGTTGGAGCTCCTATGTTTTTCATTAGCTCTAATAAAGTTTCTTTAATATCGAAAACATCTACTTCTCTGTTATCTTCTAACCAATGTTTATTATGAGTAAGCCCAGAAATAAGACCAGCAATTTCATTTGTTTGTTCTTCATTCTCTTTTCTGAATACAGAACCAATTTCAAACATTCTTAAATTAGAAGACCCTCTAGCAGAGTTAGCTGCTACAGAACTTAATAAATTAACTAAATTATTTGGTCTTAGCACACCATGTTCTGAAGATAGAGGGTTAACAATTTTATCAGAATCTTTAACACCACCGAATAAATTTGCTAATTTATCACTAACAAAAGTAAATGTAACTGCTTCTGATAGACCTAGAGAAGCAAGAACTCTTCTAGCTGTTATTTCTTTTTGCTTTTTATCACTAACTTTTGCAGATGTAACACCTTCTTCTCTTGGAAGAGGAATTGACGGTATATTTGCATAACCATAGATTCTCAGAACTTCTTCAACAAAGTCTGCATCACCAGCATCTCCAATATCGTTTCTCCATGTAGGAACAGTTATTTCAAATTGATTTCCATTTTCTTTTACTCCAAACTCTAGATTTTCTAGAATTTCTTTTTGCCTTTCTTTAGAAATATCAATACCACCTAAAGTTTTACAAGACTCTGTAGAGTAATTTATAACTTTTGGTTCTACATCTATATTACCTGCAACAAAAATTTCAGAAGCCTCACCACCGCAAATATCTAAAATCATGTTTGTAGCATAATCCATACCCTCTTTAGCAAAACCTTTATCCAGTTCTCTTTCAAATCTATATCTTGCATCTGATTGGATGCCTGTATTTCTACCTGCATAAGCAATAGAATCTGCATCGAAGAAAGCTAACTCAACATAAACATTTTGAGTATTTTTATCTACAGCAGTATCCTTACCACCCATCACACCCGCAATAGATTGAGGACCTTTATCATCAGCGATAACAATCATATTAGAATCTAATTCATATTCATTATCATCAAGACCTAGCATTTTTTCTCCATCTTTTGCACGACGAACGACTAAGTTCCCTGTGATTTTATCTGCATCAAAAACATGAAGAGGACGACACACATCAAAACATGAGTAATTAGTAACATCAACTAAGCTTGATATTGTTTTAACTCCTACTGATCTTAAAGATTTAAGCATATCTTCTGGAGATTTAACATTTTTAACACCTTTTATATATCTCCCAACAAACAGAGAACAATCTTTCTCATTTTCTATAGTAACAGATATTGGGTTTTCTAATGTTGCATTCACTTCTTTTATCTTTAATGGTTTTAGAGTTCCGAATCCTGCGGCAGCAAATTCTCTTGCCATACCACGAACACCACAACAATCTCCGCGATTAGGAGTAATTTCCACATCAATAACAGCATCATCTAGATTAAACCTTTCCACGAAAGACTGACCCGCAACAAAATCATTGCCTTTTAGCTCAATAATACCCTCATGATTATCTGATAAACATAGTTCTTTCTCTGAACACATCATCCCATTTGACTCAACTCCACGAATTTTAACTTGAGACAAAGTAAAATCAATACCAGGAACATAAACTCCTGAGCCAGCGAAAACTCCCCACATTCCAGCTTTTACATTTGGAGCACCACAAACAACTTGCAGATTTTCTTCTGAACCGTTATTAACTGATAACACATTCAAATGATCAGAATCTGGATGAGACTCACATGTTTCAACTTTCGCTATAACAAAATCTTTAAGAAAATCACCCTGATTTTCTATCTCTTCAACTTCTAATCCTATAATTGTATTTAGAGCTTCTGCTAACTCTTCTGGAGTTGCAGTAGTATCTAAATGCTTTTTTAACCAACTTATACTAAATTTCATTCTATTATCCTTTCAAAAATTCCATTATTTCTTTATTAACCTTTTTAAGACTCTCTGGTCTATAAATATTATGTCCTAAAACCGGTAATATAACTAACTTTGACTTTTTCATCATCTGATTTAAGTCCCAAGCTCCCTTAAGAGGGCATGTTAAGTCCAATCTGTTATGTATAATCAAACACTTCTTATTTGATATAGATTTTATATTTTCTAAAATTTGATTCTCTTTTATAAAATATTTATTCTTCATAAAATGCAGAAACACTTTAGTGTTATTTACTCTATTTAAGTTAACTTCATCATCAATTTTCACATCTAATTTACCTATTGTATATTCGTATTTACCAAAGTTATTCATAGCATTTACTATATCAGTTTCTTTTTTAGAAGTAATTAAATCTAAGTAATATTTTGCAAGACTTTTATTTTTAGGTTTATCCTTTAGCATTTTTTCTGCGGCATCAGGATACATATTAGCTGTATGTTCAAAAGCCCACTTATCCGCGAATTTATTTGCTAAAAATATATTACTCAATATAATTTTATCTATCATTTTAGGGAACTTTTCACAAAACAACAAAGCTAAAGTCGAGCCCCAAGAGCCACCAACTATAATAAGCTTTTTAACTTTTAATAAATCAACAATTCTTTTAGCATCAGAAATAATTTTTTCTGTAGTGTTATTTTCTAATTTCCCTAAAGGTTCAGATCTTCCACATCCTCTTTGGTCAAATACAATTACATTATATTTCTTTAAATCAAAACTTTTCGCATGCCTTGGTTTACTAGATCCTCCTGGACCCCCATGGAATGTTAATATAGTCTTACCTTCTGCATTACCATATCTTGCCCAATATACTCTATGACCATCTTCTTCTGAAAGATAACCTTCTTCTATTGGTTTTATCTCTTTCTTAAATATGCTTAATATTCTCATATTATATTTTCCTTTTTAATTAATCAGAAGTTACTCCTGTATATAAAGTTCTATTTTTTACCCATAACTAAGTTTGGCTCTGAACAGAAACTAAATCCATAATGAGAAATCCATCTTGCATCAGCCTCAAAGAATGAACGAATATCTGGCATACCATATTTTAACATAGCAAGTCTATCAATACCGAATCCAAAAGCGAAACCTTGATATTTAGAGCTATCAATTCCACAGTTCTCTAAAACTTTAGGATGCACCATTCCACAACCAGCAACTTCTAACCAGTTCTCACCTTTACCAATTTTTATATTACCACTATCTTTTGAATAACTAATATCCACCTCAGCTGAAGGCTCAGTGAATGGGAAACAATGAGGTCTTAATCTCATTGGCATTTCATCTAATTCAAAGAATTTTGCAAACATTTCTTCAATTGTCCACTTCAAGTTTGCCATTGTTATTTTCCCTTTTTCTTCAACGATAAGAGCCTCTAATTGATGGAACATTGGTGAGTGAGTTGCATCACTATCATTTCTATAAGTTTTACCAGGACAAATAATTTTAATTGGCAATTCTTGAGATGTCATTGTTCTGATTTGAACAGCTGAAGTTTGAGTTCTAAGCACTCTTTTTTGCCCATCTTTTTCTGGCATATAAAAAGTATCTGTTGCTTCTCTAGCAGGGTGATATTTAGGAGTATTTAATGCATCAAAATTGTTAAATATTGTTTCAACATCTGGACCTTCTGCTACAGAGAATCCCATATCTCCAAGAATAGCTGTAAGCTCGTCAATTGTTTGAGAAATAGGATGAACTTTCCCTTCTGCTTTTGGTCTAGCAGATAGAGTAACATCAACTTTCTCTGTTTCTAATCTTTTATTCATTTGCTCTGCTTTAAAAGCTGTTACTTTTTCTTCAATAAGATTTGTAATTTCTACTTTTGTAGAGTTCAATAATGGACCAGCAACTTTTCTCTCTTCAGGAGACATCCCTCCTAGAGATTTCATTTGAGTTGTAAGCACACCTTTTTTACCAAGTATTTTAACTCTAGCTTCTTCAAGCTTTTCAGGAGTGTCTATTGCACTCACTTCATTTATTAATTCTTCTTTTAATTGTTCTAGTTCCATTTTTTTATTAACCTCTTTTTTTCTCTGTCATTATGAGTGACTATAAGGAGTCGAAGAATCTCTGAGCCCCTTCAGTTCGTGTTTCTATAAACTCAACACTCTCTCAGAATGACAATATTGTTTTTATGAAAAATAACTTATCACACAAATATTTTCTATCTTCATTTTTTTGTATTTATCAAGTTATCTTTCTTTTCTCATACCTTTTTTATATGTCTTAAATCTCCTGCATTTATGTACAGTATAACTTATCCATAAACCTATAAATCTTCCTTTCCAATAAAATCGCCAGATTGCATTTCCCACAACTTAGCATAAGTTCCATTATTTTTCAATAATTGTTTATGAGTTCCTTCTTCAACAATCTTACCCTTTTCTATAACTACTATTCTATCCATCAATTTAAGAGTTGAAAGTCTATGAGCAATAGCAATGGTTGTCTTACCTTTCATTATCTCTTTAAAAGTTTTTTGTATATATGTTTCTGTTTCACTATCAAGAGCCGATGTAGCCTCATCCAGTACTAATATTGGAGCATCCTTTAATATAGTTCTTGCGATATTAACTCTTTGTCTTTGTCCTCCAGAAAGTTTTATACCTCGCTCTCCTACTAAAGTTTTATATTTCTTTGACAATTGAGAAATAAATTCATCCGCTCCAGCTTTCTGAGCAGCTTCTCTAATTTCTTTTAAAGAAGCATTCTGTTTTACATAAGATATATTATCTTTTAAGCTTCTGTGGAAAAGTGTACTATCTTGAGTAACAACACTTATATTATCTCTAAGAGATTTTTGTTTAACTTCAGATATATTTTGTCCGTCGATTAAAACCCCTCCTTTTTGCACATCAAACAATCGTAGCAAAAGATTAACTAAAGTTGTTTTACCAGCTCCTGACGAACCAACTAGTCCGACTTTTTCCCCTGGTTTGATATGAAGGTTAAAATTTTTAAATATATATCTTCTATTGCCATAATGAAAAGATATTTTATCAAACAATATATCTCCCCTTGATACTTTCATATCTTTAGCATTATTTTTATCTTTTACTTCATACGGCATTAAAAGAGTATCTAATGCTCTTTGCATTTTGCTAACATTGCTTAAAAACTTTAAAATAACTTTATTAAAGTCCCACAAACTTTTATATATAGTTCCTAAAACCATAAAGGCATAAGAGACATCTCCTAAACCAATTTCTCTCTTAGAATACAAATAGAAGACCAAAACAGCAAGAATAGCACCGAAAGAATCACTTAAAATCCCTAAAGGCACCCATGTTCTGTGACTTGATGACCAAACTTTTCTGCTATAATACTTCTCTTTTTCATGAGCTTTAAAAATTTCTCTTTCTTCAAAGAACTGTTTTGAATTTAACTTCACTACAGCAAAATTAGTTAAACTATCAACTATTTTTCCCTTTACGACACTTATCTCTTCTGAATGTTTTTTAAACTTCTTCTTTAAAACAGGCATCCTATAAATTGTATAAGAAAAATGTATAAAAACAAATATAGCCAATAAAGCTCCTAATTTTAAACTTATTAGAGAGAATAAAAATATATTAATTGACAGGATAATAATTGTAGGCATAAACTTCCAAAATACTGTCCCCAATATATCAAAAAAGTAATTAGATAAATCACTTATTTTATTAGCTAGACTACCTCCAAAATTATCAGAGAAATACTTATATGAATGCCCATGAACACTAGAAGTTAGTTGAACATTAATATCTGCTATAACATCTGGTTGGAATTTTTTTTCTAACAATCCTGCAGAAGATATAAAAACAGTACCAAATAAAGAAAAAACAACATAAGCAATTAATCCTTTTGTAATAATATAAAACGATTCGCTTAAATCTCCTTCAAAAACAGTTACTTTATTTATAATCCCTTTTAATATAAATGGTAGAAACAAGCTATTAAGGCTTATAAAAACCAGAATAAATAGTGACGAAAATATAAAAGCATACTTATGAGGTTTTAAGAAGTGGTAAAAGAATCCTAAAAGCTTATTAGGAATCTTTGCATCTATTTTTTCATTATGTTTCATGAACATTTCCTTTTAATATTTCTTTACTTTAACCATTCAAAACTTATTACAAAATAAAAAAGAGCTAGTCTTACTACAAAGACTAACTCTTTTTATATTTTTTAACCTTATATTTTTTTGGTTAATAATTTTATATTGATTTTATATTATAGAGCCTTCTTTGCAGTTTCAACAAGGCTTCTAAAGGCTTTAGGATCAGCAATTGCTACTTCTGAAAGCATTTTTCTATTAACTTCAACACCAGCTTTTGTCAATCCGTTGATGAATGAAGAATAAGTCATATCATGCTGTCTTGTAGCAGCATTGATTCTTTGAATCCAAAGTCTTCTAAAGTTTCTTTTGTTTGTTCTTCTGTCTCTATATGCATATTGTAGAGATTTTTCTACAGACTGAATCGCAGTTCTGAAACAGTTTTTTCTTCTACCTCTATGACCTTTAGCCATTTTGATAATCTTTTTATGTCTTTTATGGTTTGTAACACCTCTTTTAACTCTAGCCATTTTTATATCTCCTTATTATTTAGAATTTACCAAGAAACATTTTTTGATTACTTTAGCATCCGCAGCAGCAACCACTGTAGTCCCTCTTAGGTTTCTTTTGTTTTTATGATCCTTATTTGACATAAGGTGGCTAGTAAAAGCTCTTGTTCTTTTAACTTTTCCTGATGCTGTGATTTTAAATCTTTTAGCAGCAGCTTTTTTAGTTTTTAGTTTTGGCATTTTCTTCTCCTTATTATTTTGAGTTTCTTTTAAGTAATCAAGGCATGCCTATTTAGCCCGAAAACTCATTGAGCTGTAAATATACATTAAGATATAGATTTTGTCAAGTATTTACTTTATTCCTCTAGCTTTATCTATATCCTCTTGTTTTTTCTGATTATCTTCTTTTTTTTGATTTTCTTTTTTTATAGTTTTTTGCAAGTCTTCCTCAGAGAAGAAAAGATCTCTCAAAAACCCTGGAGCTAATGATGAAGCTACATTCACACTTGCTTTAGGCTTAGACAGAGGACCTTTAACTGAGTATTTAGCTCCAAATATACCATCTTGATTAACCCCCGTTAGAACTTTACCAATAATCGGTATATTTTTTATTGTTTCACTTAACCCTTGTAAAGGAGCGACTGTTCCCTCCATCGCAATAGTATTATTTTTTGTATCCCATATATTATTAAATGTAAGCCCTAAAGAAGATCCTTTTGTTTTACCATCTTTAAATATAAACTGATTTTTCTTATAATCCCATATAAAGTCTGAAGACAACTTATCGAATCTAATCCCTTCTCCATTAAGAGCTTCACTAAGACCACTTAATGACATAGCTCCAAGAATTGTAGTTAAAGTATCCATATTAACAACATTGAAGTTTGTCATTCTAAGCTCTCCTTTAAGAACTTCTTTATCATCCATAGTTGATTTACCAACTATAGAAAAGTTACCGCCGTATAAATTATTCCATATTTCTAAGCTCCTAAGAGTTGCTCCCAAGCTTTTCACCTGAACATTAATGTTATTAGTATTATTATCAGGCAATATTTTTAAACTTACTGCATTACCTATTATGCCTTCAATATCTATGTTTGGCACATTATCTTTCTCTGTTTCATAATACCCAGATATATCAATTTTGTTTTCTGGCATCTTTAATTCAGATAAATATAGAACTCTTCCTGCATACCACCCCTTAAGAGATATACCTTCATCTATAAGAACAATATTATCAAGATCTGAGAATTCTCCGTCTTTTAAATTAACTAACAAACTTAAGCTTGCTGTTTCATCTTCAGCTTTTTTGTATGGCACAGGTGATAAATCAATATCTGTTCCTAACAAATCACTTTTAACTTCAATACTTGACTTACCACTCTTTGATTTATATAAACAAGATGCAGGAACATCATTTTTAATAACTCCTGTTAAGTCTATAACTCCTAAATCTTTCAAAAAAGAAATATCCGCCGTACCTTGCATATCAGCAACAGTATCATTCTCAGAATCTTCAGAGAAGTACTCATGCCAATTAATATCTAATTCAGCTTTATCAAAAACACCATGAGCATTTAATACTAAATCATCATTTGTTACTTTAAGATTACCATTTGCTCTTTTTAAATTTTGTTTTAAAATTAAATTTGGTATTGAGATATCTTTTAGATTCGCATCCACTTTAACCTTTATATTATCACTATCCGTTGGAATATCTAATTTTAAATTACCATTAACTTCACCAGAAACTTCCTCTGTCGATATGTTAATCAAATCTATATACTGAAGAGGCTCATGATTTAAAACCTCCATAACAGTTTTTGCACCACCTTTGAGATTTACATCAATAGCTACATTAGAATCCTCAAAAGGAATACTTACCTTTGATCCCTTTTGCACAAAAACATCATTAATGTTCCCTTCTTCAACATCTATATAAAATCCTGTTCGATCAAAATTAGCTCTACCTTTAGCATTTTTCACACCAGGCATTGTAAATACATAGTCTACTGTCATATTAGAGAAGTCTATATAGCCACCAAGCTCTTTAAAATAAAGTGTGTTATCATCCTTATCATAAGATCCAGATATATTCATATTAACATAATTAGCATAGCCATCTTTTAAATGTTTTGTCACCCAGCCTCTTGCTCCAGGAGCGGCAAACTTAGGCCAATACTTTTCTGTTTCACTTATAGAAAATTTATTTGCATCCAATTCATATGAGAAGGTAACTTTTTCCTCTGACAAATCAATATCAATCTTATTATTTGTTGTTATATTTCCTATATTTAAGTTAAGCTTATTTAACTTAACAAGGTCTTCTTTATAAACCCCCGAAAAAGATCCATACAAATCAATTTTATCTTCATATATGGATTTTAAATATATATTAGAACCTTTTTCAATAGTTCCAGACAATTCCACTAAATGAATATTCAAATCATCATCAACATCTACAAATAAGCTACCTGTCAATATAGCATTAATATCTTGAAGAGATTCATATCTATCCGAGAAGCTTGAAATATTTAGTGTTTCAAAATCTAATATAAGATTAGTATGCAAACTATTCGCATCATATAATGTTGATAGTTTTACTGTCTCATCATTAAGTTTTAAATTAGCTTGAGAAATTACATTTCCAGCCTCATCTCTTGAAACTATAATATTTATATTCTCAAACTTCCAATCTTCGTTCTTAATTTCATTATGAAAAAAGAAATTAGTATCAGAAAAAGATATGCTTTCAAGTGCAGAAAAATTCTCATCTAATAATGTATTTGCTATTTTTTGAGACATAGGTATAGAGCCAGCAATCGCTTCTGCTTTACCTATTTGAACACCAACCTTACCGCTTTTATTTAATCTAAAAAATATGTTTGCCGATGACACCTCTATTTTTGATGGTATTTTTTGAATTATAGATGCTAAAGAAAAAGACAGCTTTAAACTCTTCACATCAACAGTTGAAGCATCAGCTAAAGATAAACTAACATCTCGAAAGACAACTTTAAATTGCCCATCTTCAAACATCAAATATCCCTCATCACTATTAAAATTAATATCTGGAGATAAATGTTTTACACTATCTTGCACATAAGGAGTTATTCTATTTAAGCTTATAGGATCTTTTGATAGTTTATATATAGACAAGCCTAGCAGAAGTAAAATACCAACTACTGCAACTGCAACTATTTCACAAAATAGCTTAATTGAAAAATGACATGTCTTTTTTATCATAGTTAAAAAACTTTAGCACAAAAAAAATAAATTTAAAACTACTTTTTATTTTTTTTAAAGAAAGCACTACTTAAAGGACTGTTTTTCTCAGAAATCTTTTCAAACTCTTTTATTAAATCTTTTTGTTTCTTATTCAATTTTACCGGAGTTTCTACAGATAGCTCAACATATAAGTTACCATAAACTGAAGATCTCATACGAGGCATACCATATCCTTTAAGTCTAAACACTTGTCCACTCTGAGTACCTTCAGGAACTTTTAGTTCAACAGTTTTTCCATTAATAAGAGGAATATCAACACCTCCTCCTAAAATAGCTTTTGTAAATTTAATAGGAACTTTACAATGAAGATCTAATCCATCTCTTTCAAACACATTATGCTTTAGCATGTTAATAAAAATATATAAATCGCCCGATACACCCTTATTCTTACCAGCTTCACCTTCTCCAGAAAGTCTTATCTTTGTTCCGTGCCCAACACCTGCAGGAATTGAAACAGAAAGACTTCTATGTTTTTTTACCCTACCATCACCATGACACTTCTTACATGGATTTGTTATAATTGTTCCCTTACCATGACAGTGAGGACATGGTTGCTGAACAGAAAAGAAACCCTGTCTCATTTGAACAGTTCCTCTACCATGACAAGTGCTACATGTTTCTACTTTTGAGTCTTTTTCTGCTCCACTTCCAGAACATCTATCGCACTCAACAAAAGAATAAATATCTATATCTTTTTTCAAACCTTCATAAGCTTCTTCAAGTGTAAGATCAACATCATATCTTAAATCAGATCCTCGAGACTTTTGTTCTTGACGAGCGCCTCTTCCTCCGCCCATCATATCACTAAATATATCTCCGAAAATATCTCCAAAGCCTGAAAAATCTCCTCCGCCCATTCCGCCGAAACCGCCAAAACCACCTGCTCCAGCAGATGCACCAGTTCCATTTTGGAATGCAGAATGACCGAACTGATCATAAGCTGCTTTCTTTTGAGGATCTTTTAGAATATCATAAGCTTCATTTATCTTCTTAAATTTAGTCTCTGATTCTTTATTACCCTGATTTTTATCAGGATGATGCTGCATTGCTTTTTTTCTATATGCTTTTTTTATCTCTGCAGCTGAAGCTCCTTTTTGAACTCCTAATAAATCATAATAATCTTCTTTTGCCATTTAAAAACTCACCTTTTATTTATACTTTTTATTATTATATAAGGTCATTTTCGGTTTTATTCAAGGGTTTTTTATTTAAAAGTTTATTTTTTAAGCTTTCTATTTGAGACTTTAAATCTTCTGTTTTGCTTTCTAATTCTTCTATATAGTCTAACTTACTGACATTGTTATTTTTTAAAACATCATAATCATTTTGTAAGTCTTCTGTTTTGCTTATTTGCTCTGCCAGTTTTTCTTTTAATAAATCTATATCCTTATTCTTTTGAACCAAATCCTCTTTAAGAAGATTTATTTCCTCTTTTCCTATCTCGAGGTTAGAAAACAAATCTTTATTAGAACTTTCTGCACTTATCAAAGCTTGCTCTTTTTCTGTTTTCAACTTTTCTAAACTACTAACATTATTCTTTAATTTAGCAGTTTTATCTTTTTCATTCTTTAAGTTATAGTTCAAAAACTTATTGGTTTTTATCCTATCTTTTAAATCTTTTTCTGTTAACTTTAAGCTTTTTGAGACTTTACTTAACTCTTTGCTCTTATTAGATATTATTTTTTCTTGCTTAGCTTTTACTCCAAGGAGTCTTGATATTTCTGTATTATTGTCTGTTAGAGACTGTTTTACAAAAACATTTATTAATAAAAACAAAGAAAATACAACAACCATAAAAGAAATACAGGAAAACATTAATAAAGAAAAAACCTTATTAAAATCTGTATAATTACTATATGTAAATCTTTTTACTTGCTTTTCAAATTCACGCATGACAGCAACCAATTTTCTGCATAAACTAAAAACTTATTCTCTAAAGAGAATGCCTGTCTATCTATATATGAAAGCAAGCAAGACAAATATATTCCAGTAAATGATAGTGAAAAAGCCGTCTTTAATTTTGCTAAAGGACCAGCTATACCACTCTGCAATTCAGATAAAGTTGACACACTATCTCCAACATTTAGATTCATATTTGAAAACATCTCAGATATATCACCCAAAGATGTTATAATACAGACAAAAGCTCCTAAGAAACCTGTCAAAAAACATATCTTAACAAAAAACATCCCAGCATCTTTATGACTAGAAAACGACACATCTAAAGATTTAACCGCATTATAATACTCTTCTATTTGAAGCTTATCTTTATCATTCATATTACATTTTTTATAAACATTTCTAAAAACTGACGGAACTTTTCCAGCTGATGCCGCAGATACTTTAGTTTGTTTTCTATAAGAATCTACCCAATTAAACTTTGAGCTAATCATCTTTATTCTTATAAGAGAAAATATTAGACCCACTACAAAAACAGAAACAACAATGATACTCAACTCTTTAACTTCATATAAAGAGTCTATTACATACTCATAAGCAAAAAATCCTCCAACAACTGCTAAAACAATTGATAGAAGGATTTTTAAAATGTAAACATATATTCTCATTATTCTTTTATAAACACCTTTGCTTGATCTATATTAATTTCATTTCCCAATGATTGAACCTCTAAATTAGAATCTTTTAAACCCAATGATTTTAAATTATTTTTTATAATAGATGCTCTTAATAAAGAAACTCTTCTAGACATTGCAGAATTTCCAGAAGCATAAGTAACTATTTTAATAGTTTTATCTCCAGCTTCTCTTGCAACTTCTGAAAGAGACTTTTTAGCATCTTCATTTAACAATGTAGTTTTATTAGTTTCATAAGATATATAGACTTCTGAAGGCATAACTGTTTTAGCAATATTCTCTTCTTTAGTCGCAGGCTTTACTTCAACTTTTTCTTCAACAAAAGCTTCTTCTGCTTTAACAAGCTCTTTTTTAACTTCTTCTTGCTCTTTTAATTCTACAACTTTTTCTTTAGCCTCACTTAAAGCAAGAAAGTCTTCCATAGATATAAGCTTTATCGCTCCTTCTATTCTTGGTTTACTAATAACAACAACTTTTTCTTCTTTATAAGATGGAGCTTGCATATTTTCTTCAACTGCAACAATTCTATCTCTACCAACAACATATCCCGCTTGAGATAAACCTGTAGAAATTAAAACTAATAATGTAGATATGGATAAAACCTTTAACATACTCTTCTCTTTCCTTTAAGAATTTTCTATAGTTTAAAAAAAAAATGATTATTTAGCAAGCAAAAAATTACACATTAAGTAATTTAAGAGACTTCATATGCAAACTAGCTGGAGCAACTAAAATGCTACCTTCATAGATAAAGTCTTTTTCTCCTTTTAAAGTACTAACAAATAAACCAGCTTCTTTTGCGATTATACCAGCTGCAGCAACCTCATAAGCTTGTGTTGTATTAGAAAAAGTCAGCTCACCTTTTCCATCAGCTAAGTACACTATATCAAGAGCAACATCACCCATATTTCTTATAGCTTTAACACATTTGTTATAAAGAGCCATCCCTTGAGCGATTCTTGTTTTTGGAGCACCACAACTTTTTGCATTATAAGAAGAAAGAACTATAATATCATTAAATTCTTTTACATCTCCAACCTTAAGTCTTCTGTTATTTACAAAAGCACCGTATCCTTTTTGAGCATAATAAAGCTCATTTCTAATAACATCATAAACAACACCAGCAACAACACCTGTTGCATCTTCAAGAGCTAAAGATATAGACCAATGAGGAATTCCTCTTGCAAAATTATCTTCTCCACCAATTATATTTATCAACCATCTCTCTTCAGCTTTACCATCTTTTTTATCTGTAGATGATACATAACCAAAGTTCTCTCTTGATTTTTCCAATTCAGCAACTAAAACTTTTTCAGCATTAAGCTTTGCGTTCTCTAAAAAGCTAACTGATGCTATTTTTTGATTTTCTATCTCTCCAAAATCTCTAGCGATTGCTCTTCCAGCTTTTTGTACAGATGTTTTCATAACATTTAAAAGTGGTGAATGTGCCATTTATTTCTCCTTAAGTATTGACGATTTTATATATGGGTATATATATACTATGAAAAAGCGAAAAAGAAAAGCTTTTTATTTAATCTTGTTCAAGTTTTAATAAAAAAAACGGGCTATCATTATTGATAACCCATTTTTTTATTTATGTCTCAGTCTTTAGATAAATTGATTTCTAGTGAATAGTACAATATAGTACTTAAGCGAGAAATCGATTATATAAAAGTTATATTGATAAATAATTTATTTTTATGTGGCTTTAGATAAATTGATTTCGAGTGACTAGTACAACATAGTACTTAAGCGAAAAATCGATTATATAAAGTCCATAAAAATAAATTATTTTGCTTTTTCAACATAAGAAGCATCTTCAGTCTTCACCACAATCTTTGTTCCTGCAGTGATGTGTGGAGGAACTAAAACATTAACTCCGTTATCAAGAACAGCTGGTTTATATGATGATGATGCAGTTTGCCCTTTAACTACAGCATCTGCTTCTACAACTTCACAAACAACTTTAGTAGGAAGCTCTACAGAAATAACTTTACCTTCATAAGAAGATACTTTTAAAATCATACCATCTTGTAAGAATGCGATATTATGCTCTCCAATTTTTTCAGCCTCAACATTTATTTGCTCATATGTTTCTTCATCCATAAGAACATACATCCCTGAATCTTCATATAAGTATTGATAATCTTTTTCATCAAGCCTTACTCTTTCAACATTTTCTGTAGTTCTGAATCTTTCATTAGACTTATTTCCTGATTCTAAATCACGAATCTCCATTTGAGTAACCGAATTACCCTTACCAGGATGAACTGAATGAGTTTTTAAAATTACCCAAAGTTTACCATTATGCTCAATTACATTACCTGCTTTTAATGATGATGCTATTTGTTTTGCCATTTTGCTCTGCTCCTTTATTATTTATTTAATTTATAGCTTTATATCATAAATTAAATAAAAAAGCAAAAGTTATTTCTTTAAAAAACAAGGATAAGCGACTACAATATATTGCAGAGATAAAAAGGCTATCTAGATGTTTCTTAACCTATCTAAAACACCTTGAAGTATAAAAGCAGATGCTGACTTGTCTATAACCTGCTTTCTTCTTTTCCTAGAAAGATCTCCTTGTATCATCACTCTTTCAACGGCACAAGTTGACATTCTCTCATCCTGGAAAACAATTATCGGCTCTTTATCAAAACCATCAAACTTCATTAAATTATCAGCAAAATCTCTTGTTGATTTGCACTTAGGTCCTTCAGTTCCATTCATATTAAGAGGAAGTCCTAAAACTATAACCCCGACATTTTTCTCATTAACTATAGCTACAATTTCTTCAGCTGTTTTTGTAAACTTTTCATGTCTAATTGTAGTATGAGGTGAAGCAGAAAACAGCATAGAATCAGATATAGATATACCTATGTTTTTAGTACCCAAATCTATACCTAATATCGTCTGATTTTTCTCTAAATTATTTTTTATTTCTATAACATTAATTATTGGCATATAAGGAATATACTCTAGAAAAATAAATAAATCAAGCTTAGTTTACATTAATATAGTTTTAATTAAAAACTAACTAATTTTACAAACAGCATTATCATATATGCTAGAAAAAACTTTCATCCTTTTAAATACATCATTATACAATGCAGAATCTCTTTTATCTTTCTCTCTTTTTAGGATAGAATCCCCCACAGTCAATATTTTTTTAAATTTCTTAATCTTTATTTTATCAAATTTTTCATCTTCTGTTTTACAAATAAAAGCTTCCATACTCATACTGTTTTTATATCTTGTTTTATAATTAAGCATTTTTTCTTTAACTTTATCTTCAGTTGCAGCTAAAGCTATACTCCCTAACAGTATGTTACTTCCTAGAATAGCAAGAGGTCGACCGACAGGAGAAGATATTTTCATGAAATTTAAAGCTATAAGATTAACAATTACAGATGCAGCAAAAAGATTAAGACAGTTCTTTTCTATTTTATCATTTAAAAGTTTTTTTTCATCTTCAACTTCTTTATTATATATAACTTTATAAGCATCTAGATTGTTTTGCATTATTTTGCCTTTCTTTTAAAAAACTAGGTATAATATATCACAAACAAACCTTTTTTACAAATATTATATATAAAAAAACCAGCAGTAATCTGCTGGTTTTTGAAAGGAGTTATATTATGATTAAGCAAATAAGAGACATATATGAACTTAAAAAAGTTGGCGGCGACCTACTCTTCCGCGCCTTAAGACGAAGTACCATCGGCGAAAAGATGTTTCACTGTTGAGTTCGAAATGGGATCTAGTGTACCAATCTTTCTATAACCACCAACTTACTTAAGTTCATATTTTGTTTTTTTATATATTCTGGATGTTTTTCCCATATTAAAAAGCTTGTCGATTTTAATATATTTAACTCTATACATAGAGTAAAAACTCAAACTCTCTTGGATTATTAGTATCAGTTAGCTTCATGTGTTACCACACTTCCACACCTGACCTATCAACGTTGTGGTCTACAACGATCCTAATGGGGAATACTTGTTTCGAGGCCTGCTTCCCGCTTATATGCTTTCAGCGGTTATCAGTTCCATACGATAGCTACCCTGCTATGCCCTTGGCAGAACAACAGGTACACCAGAGGTATGTACAACCCGGTCCTCTCGTACTAGGGTCATCTCCTCTCAATATTCCAACACCCATGGCAGATAGGGACCGAACTGTCTCACGACGTTCTGAACCCAGCTCACGTACCTCTTTAAATGGCGAACAGCCATACCCTTGGGACCTTCTTCAGCCCCAGGATGAGATGAGCCGACATCGAGGTGCCAAACAGTGCCGTCGCTGTGAACGCTTGGGCACTATCAGCCTGTTATCCCCGGCG
>JAOXRX010000101.1 GCA_025800285.1 Alphaproteobacteria bacterium | reverse complement strand
GAACATAGGATACATAGCACAGGATGTTAAGAAGAAAGTGCCCACTAAATTTGAAGCGGTTGTAAGTGATTATGGTGATTATATGGGATTAGATTATGGCAAGATGTCAGCAATTTTATGGAAAGCATTACAAGAAGAGATGGTAAAAACTGAATATTTAGAAAGTAAATTATTTGAAACAATAGCAAGAGTTGAAGCATTAGAAAAACCGAAGGCAAAAAGTAAGGCAAAAGCGAAAGCAAAAAATGTAGATTAATATATAGAAATGGGTAGTAGTGGTTCAAAGACTGAAGAAATACATGATATAAAAGCAGTTCAAGAAATGGATGAAAATGAGTTAAGTAGCAAAGACAAACTTTTTAAGAAAGCGATTGTAGAGATATATGAGGAACTGAAAGCAATTAAAAATTCTAAAAGCGATAAGATATTTTACAAATTACCTGCTATAACATTGTGTCAGCAATCGTTGTTTTAGATAAATAATATTATAAAAAATAATATTATCAATCTTGAAGTGAGTTTATGTAGTCTTGGTGTTTCTTGGTTCGTTCATGTCTTCTTAATGACACTTTACAATAAACTGCACCACAATCACAAACTGTTTTTATCTTTCGTTTAGTCTGTATTTGTTCTTGATTTTTTTCTTGCCACTCTTTATTTTTTAAACTTCTTTC
>JAOXRX010000100.1 GCA_025800285.1 Alphaproteobacteria bacterium | reverse complement strand
TAAAGCTTTTTTAATAGATATAAGACTTGCTTTATAATATTCTTTAATTTATTTATAAATTAGGTGTTAATCCTAAATATACTAAAAACTAGCTTTACCAATATTATCTAATCTATTATCTCTCATTGACTCTTCAATTTTAGAATGAGTTAAATCTGTAAAAATTGCCGATCCATTTTCTAGTTCAGAATACCATATCTGAATAGGGTAACTAATAGTTAGATCATTACTAATATTTCTAAAACCCTTATCTTTTAAATATACACCTATATCATCAATAGTAAGTCCATAAACTGGAATGACCCCAAAAATATAGACAAAAATTTATTCTGTTAATTTATAAAAATAGATGATAAAATCATCAGAAATAAAAAAGGGATAAGATGCCACCAAGATATACAGAAGAATTTAGGAAAGATGCAGTAAAGCAAGTTATAGATAATGGATATACAATAGTAGAGACAGCTGAAAGATTAGGGATACATCCAACTTCATTAGGAAACTGGGTAAAAAAATATAGAAGTCCAGAATCAGAAATTCAAGCAAAAGTATCAGATAATGCAAATGCAGAGATAAAACGTTTACAAAAAGAGTTGCAAAGAGTTACAGAAGAAAGGGATATATTCTTGTGCTTGCACTCTCTATGAGAAAAAATGCCGCAGCGTACTTTGCAAACCAGCCAAATTAAAGTACGCATTTATAAAAGAGCATTCTTCTATATTTAAAATTAGAAGAATGTGTACTACTTTGAAAGTGCATCATAGTGGATATTATAAATGGCTAGAACAACCTATCTCAAATCTAG
>JAOXRX010000099.1 GCA_025800285.1 Alphaproteobacteria bacterium | reverse complement strand
AGAGTTTAATAAAGCCATAGATAACTATAAAAGTGCTTTGAAATTAGCTCAAGAAAGTCAAATTAAATCTAAAATAACAGACCTAAATGCTAGGTTGGCAGAAGTCTATGTTGAATTAGGAGAAGAAAAGAAAGCAGATTCACTATTTAAAAACTCGTTGGATTATGCATATGATAATGCTGGGCGTACATTTAATTCTTTGAAAGTACAGCAAAAAGTTGCCGATTATTATAATCAAGCTCAGCGTTACGATGATGAAATTGATTTAAGAAAGGAAAGTTTAAAAAATGCAAAAAACATAATAGTTAATGAAGAAGATAAAGAGTCACAAGTAGACTCTATTACTTCACAAAAAATAAATTATAAGATAGGAAATGCCTATATTTTAAAAGAGGAATATAACGAGGCAATACCCTATTTAAAAAAGAGTATAGAAGAGGCTGATAAAAATGAAGATATTATTATTCAAAAAGATGCAACTCGTAAACTTTCTGAAGTTTTAGAATCAGTAGGAAACAATAAAGGAGCATTAGAAGCTTATCAAAGTTATGTTAAGTTGGTTGATACTCTATATTCAAGGAAAGAACAAGAGATACAACAAATCAAACGTTTTGGTAGGAGAATTGCAGAGAGTCAAAATAGAATATCAAGTTTAGAAAAAGATAAAGAGTTAGCAGATAATAAAATAGATTTAGCTTACAAGGATCAACAATTAACTCAAGAAAGTAATAAGCGTCAAGAATTAATCATTTATTCGTTATTAGCAGGGATTTTATTAATGTGTTTATTAG
>JAOXRX010000098.1 GCA_025800285.1 Alphaproteobacteria bacterium | reverse complement strand
AATCTGTACAAACAAAGTTTATTAAATACATTAATAAATATATTTTGTAAATACATCCATGAACTGTAATGAATTCCAACTCTTACTCAGGAGCTCTGCTTCATATGAATAACTAGGAGTGCGGCATAAAAATTAGAAAACTGTGTTGGATGAAATTTGGCCACGGATGTAGCAGGCTTAATTGAATCTTATTAAATCTTATCCACACAGCGATGAATATAAACAGATAAATTAATGCCTTGTGCTAAAGTTGGGCACCAAAAAAATGCCACAAGGCCACATCATACAGCCGAAGCCCACAAAAAAAGAAAATAAAAGGGGAAAAATTACAGAGCTCACGAATAAAAGATGGACGACCGATGACACTGGCAGAGCAAATCTGTATAAACAATGTTTATTAAATGCATTAAATATATTTTGTAAATACATCCATGATCTTATAATAAATACCCACCCTTACTCGGATCTGACTGCTTGATATGAATAGCTAGGAGTGTGGCATATAAAATTAGACAACTGTGTTGGATGAAATTTGCCCACAGATGTGGCAGACTTATTTCAATCTTATTAAATCTTATCCACACAGCGATAAATACAAATAGGTAAATTAATGTCTTGCGCTAAGGTTGGGTGCCAAAAAAATGCCATAAAGCTGCATCATGTGGCCGAAGCCCTACGAGAAAAGAAAAGAAAATGGGAAAAACTACAGAGCTCACGAATAAAAGATGGACGACAGACGACACTGGCAGAGCAAATCTGTATAAACAAAGCTTATTTTAAAAATACATTAATAAATATATTTAGTAAATACATCCAAAGAAAAGAAAAGGGGAAAAATTACAGAGCTCACGAATAAAAGATGGGTGACCAACGACACTAGCAGAGTAAATCTTTATAAACAAAGTTTATTAAATACATTAGTAAATATATTAAGCAAATATATCCAAAGTGACAACATATCCCCCTTCCTTACTCCCTCCAGACAGGTGGTTAGTTTGTACAAGGAAGAGACGGCATTGTAAACTATCTACAGCCCCTTTTCAGTCAGTTGACTGGGCAAGCTCAACACGGGAGTGAGCGAAAAAATCAAAACCAGCTTG
>JAOXRX010000097.1 GCA_025800285.1 Alphaproteobacteria bacterium | reverse complement strand
TTTTCTCAGATCTAATTGCTTTTGCCATTTCAGGGTTTCTTGCTTTATTAGAATTATAAGCTTTTGATGAAGCTATTTTTAAAGCTGTTTGTTGCTTTGCATTTTTGTAATCTAAGTTTGCACCATGTTTAGACAATTCTTGTACAACTTCCTTGCCACAAAAACGACCTGTAGCAGCAGATATTATAGGCGAGTTACCTAAGTTGTTAGTAGCATTAGGATTAGCTCCATTATTAAGTAAGAACTCTACTTTTACTATTTCATTATTATAACTAGCTGTATGTAGCTCTGTATTGCCATTTGCATCTATCACATTGATATTGGCTCCGCTTCTAATAAGCTTCTTTGCTTTATGAAAATCATCATGTCCAATAGCATCTATAAACTCTCTATCTATTTCATTCATATTTTTCTCTCCTTCTTTAATTAAGGAGCAGATAATATCATATTAATCTATATAATGCAAATTATGATTTTAACTATATTATTTTATTTTGGTTTTATAATTGTTTACATATCTCTATGTTTTATCAGAGATTAATTAAAAATTAAATAAAATATTTCTTTAACAAGATAATAGTAAGGAAGATTTGAAATTAGTTGCAAATATGGATAACTATAAAGAATATTTCCTCATGCTTGAAACAATCCGAACTAAACAATATGATGAAGTAATGGGGTTTTATCCGTGTATATTAGATATAGATGAATCTTCTTGCAATATAAATCATTGTATTGTATATATTATCTAAATGTTATTATAAGGAGAGTAAATATGGCGAAAAACAGATTTTTTTTAAATAAAAAAATATTGATATTATTTGTTTGTTTTTTATTTGTATCTGGATGTAAAAATTTTAAATCCCCTTCTGTTCCTATTGATGAATACATAAGTTCCGATATTAGAAACATTAATTCTAATACTGCTTCTAGTTATTGTAAAGATAATAGAAGAGAAGATTTTTATGATTGGTATAAATTTGGATAGGAAACTTTTATGTCAGATGATATAAATCAAAAATATAATTTTGACTGGAACAAAGGTAAGTCTATAGGAGAAGGGAACCTATCTGAGGTTAGAGAGGTTCTTGATGAAGTAACTGGGGAAGTATATATTGTTCACAGGATGAATGAGCGGGGGAAATGTGAATCTAAGCAAGATTGGTTGCAAGTAAAGCATTATGCTAAAGTAATCTCAGATTATGCAATAGAACTGACCTCAGATATAGAGGGTGTTGTTATTCCTCCTATTTATGAGATTGTTTCTGATAAGAAATGTTGTCCTTATAGTGTTATGGCAAAAGTTAATGTTATGGGGCAGGGCAATAAGGGACAAGCTATTGATAAGGACAATATACACGTACTTGCTAAGTTTTTAAATAGAATACATCAATCATCTGTCGAAAAGGCTGAGGAATTAAAGACTTCTAGGGTATTAGATAGATCTCCCAGATACAATAATCTTATGTCTGCTATCGGATTGGATTCTATGCAAGAAGAAATTTGGGGGTATGGTAATATGTTTTCAGAGGCTTTTTGCCATAATGATTCACATCCTGATAATATTGTGAAAGATGAAGATGGGAATTTATGTGTTTTAGATTGGGATTTTGCGGGAGTGGCTCCTGTTTTTGCTGAAATAAACTTTTTATATTCTTACCTTGATTGGGATACTGCAAAAGCTTTTGAAGAAGAGTATAATTCACAAGAAAAGCCAAGGAGAGATTTGAGAGTCTGTCCAGAGATGTTTGTTTTTTCTTCTTTTGATAACTTGAGTAATTCTTTGAAGTTTTTGAGTTGGTGTGATAAAAGAGGATGTTTGGAAGAAGGTTTGGAAAAAGCAAGAGAGGGTCTCAATAAGGTTTTAAATTGTCTTGACAGGATTGGTGAAAAAGATTTAAAAGAACAGTTGGTTGGTCTAGTTAATGAACAAGCTAGTCCTTATGTTGTGATGTCTGCTGATAAACAATCAGCAGAAAATAATAAGCCTGTAAAAAAAGCTAAGCCACTTAAGATGTATTCTATATAATTATTAAGGGTATTGTTTTTATGATTTTACTATAGGCACATAAAAAAACAGCAACTTTTAGTTGCCGTATTTTTTATGGCTTGGGGTTTTGAGTTGTTGTATTTTTGTTATTTTTATGGTATAATATAGGATATAATAAAGATAAATTAATTAAAAATTATAAAAGGAGATTAAAATTATGTGTAATGATTTAAAAAATAATGTTAGTAAAATTGCAATAAGACAGTCTAATATGAGTTCTATTGTTGGCTTTTCTTGCGGAGTTGCAGGTGTTTTTGTTTCAAAAGCTGTAGGTGATGATTTTAATAATGGTTTTGCTTCAGGTGCTGCTTTAGGTATGTTTGGGTATAATTTATATAAGCGGATTAAAGGTTTAACTCTTCAATAAAATATAACTAATTTAAAAATTAAAAAGCACTCTTTTTTCACAGAGTGCTTTTTTATATGCAAAATGGAGAATAAAAAGTGGAAGGATAGGTTTTAGATGGTAAACTCAGTATGAAAATAGAAGAACTATGCCAAATAGCTTCAAACCATAAAGACTGGAAAGACCAAGAAGCGATGCTGAGGAAATAGTTCTTAATTTATATAATGATATTTAAAACAGCTCCCCAGAATCTGGCATCAAATCTTTCGGAAATGATAGATATATCTTTCCATTCACAGAGCAATCTGTATCTCCTTTTTTTCTTTTAACACCGTCTGGACCGTAGGTTCCCCAGGATTTCCAATAAAGATGTACATGCTGTTTTTTGCATTGTTTTACGAGGGATTCAACCCATTCCAATTTAGTTTGGCGAGCATTAGGTCCGCTTTCTCCCCCGCCAACTACCCATTTTATTTGACTTAGATCAATTTCTCCCAGATCATCTAACAGTGGTTCACAGCAGATGTGTTTGTTTTTACATTTTATTTGTTGCAGGTCTTTCAATCTAGGTAATCCATGTTTCTTATCTTCAACCGTTACTCCTACCCATAGGTTATCCGGAGCCGTTTCTTTAGCAAAATATTCCCTAAGTCTTTTGCTACGTTTAGTTAATATATAAAAATTATGCCAATGGGCTCTACGCACCACATCCATAACGGCATCAATGTCCTCCTTTGTGGCATCCTCGTGAAAGGTGTCACTCATGGAGTTGATGAAATAGCTGGTGGGTTTCTTTCTCTTTAGGGGAGCTGCATTTTTAATTCTATCATGATGGACAGTAAATTTAAATGTATTCTCATATCCAGGAGTTCTCCAACGATTTAGTTTATCGGCCAATGCTTCAGCATAGCAATTTTGGCAGGCTGGAGATATTTTGGTACAACCCGTAAAAGGGTTCCAGGAATTTATTTTCAACTTTTTATTTTTTGTGGTTTGCATGAATATTTCCTTTCATATACATCTATATACATACATTGTTAATTATATTTTAATAAATGTCAATGCTTTCCCATATCTCCGCCTCCGAAATTATCTCTTAAAAATTTATATTTTTAGTTATAAATATTATTCATTACATGTCTATCTTTGCCTTTCAGAAAACTGGCAAAACATGGAGCTTACTAAATATATCAATATTTTAGGGTTGTAAAAACCTTGCAAGAATACGATTGGGTTGTGAGTTCGTGTGAAGGTCCTGATGTGGGAGGTTTTGGGTTTTAAAAAAGCTCACAAACGTAATGTGAGAGGGTTTTTAAATATAATGGCTCGGGATTTGATGCTATTGCAACAATGCCTTGCAAGAATAGGGTGTATAACACCTAATTTACAGAGAATATTTAATTTGTTTTATCGTTATATTTTGTTTAACTCTGCAATATGTAAATCTTTATAAATCTAATGCTTAAATTAACAGGGAATTGCTAATCACTAATTGTTTTTTAAATTATATATATTTAATTATTAGTAAATACTATCTTTAACTTTGTGGTTCAAAAAGCTCTCATGTTTCTGTTAAAGAAAGATATGTGGGTAATAAAGAGCACAAATATCATGCGGGTGTCTTGTGCCTAGCTTTTTAGCTCATTGACTTTAAGATAAAACTCTTCCCAAGACATTACTCGCTGGAGGTTATTGTTGGATAAATTCCAATTTTGTGAAAACAAGAAGCTGTTTTTTATTCCGCAACTTAATCCTTGTTCACAATTTTTTATGCTATCGTCTAATAAAATGGACTGGTTTCCTGAAAATTGAATTAAAATATCCTGTTTGTTACCATGCCCTTTATGGCTTTTGAGGTTTAGGGGGAGTAGATATATTTCTTCGAAGAAGTTATCTCCAAATAACTTGTTTAGATACCTGGTTCTTCTCTCAGTGGTTATTTCGGGACTGTCCTCTGGCAGTGATGAGGACACTATATATATTAGGTGCCCATCATTTTTTAGTTTTTTTATAATTTTTATTGCATTTTTTTCCGGCTCGATCTGTTCTATTTCCGGTAGTCTCATCATTTCTTCTAAATATGTGTTGATTTCAGTCTGAGTTAAATCTTTAACCGTCTCAGAAAAGCCCCACTGTTTTATTTCTTCTATATTGTATTTGGTTCCTGTTTTTGAGCTTAAAAAATCGAGAAAAGCCTTGCTGTATTTCAGTATAACCCCATCCATGTCTAAAAGTATATTCATTATTAATCCTTATTAAATATTATGTTATAATGTGCAGTATAGTGATTGTTTTTTAAAAAATCAAGTTCTCAGAAGATTATCTTGTAATAATATTGTTTCCCTGGATTATAGTATTAAAAACTATAATTAAAGACTAAAATTTGGAATTATAAATAGCTTTTGTTTGCCGAGTATTGTCATCTTTCATAATAAACAACTAACAAGGTATATTTATGAATAAAGTTTAGTGAAAATATCAAAAAAATTAAAATAATGAACCAGTGTAAAAAAACTCTTATTGCTAAGAGCTTTTTTATTTAACATGGTGTACACGGTATTTTGGGGTGGGTTATGCAAGCATAGCCTTTTCTTTTTAGAACAGTATCTTTGTAATCGGCAACTTCATCTGCGGCATCTTTGTTTAAGTCAGCATGATGCTCAAAAAATTTCTCTGAACATTGTAGAGCTATTTTTGTATCAACTTTTAAATAAGCACAAGATGTCAATAGAGTTTTTAAATCCACTATTGCTACGGCCTCATCCCTTCTATCTCTCATAACAGTAGAAAAGGATTCAACAAATTCTTCTTGATATTGGGTGTTTGATGCATTTAATTTATTTGCGGCTTGCTCTAATAATTCTAAATCTTTCAACGCAGATATACCGTCTTTCTGGATCTCATTCATTCTTAAACATTTCAGAAAAAGGTTCATTAAATCTTTTGGACTAGCCTTTTCTATAATTTCTAAAGAGTCTGTATGCTTTTCTGTCATAATATAATCCTTCCGTGTTTCTTTGTAGTCATATTATAACATGTATTGCACATAAATACAAACTTATATTGTTATAAATATTATTAATTATATATCTAACTTTGCCTTTTGGAAACGGGGCAAAACATGGAATGGGCTAAAAATCACTAAAAGTTCGTAGAAAAAAATACTTGCAAAGGCAAAGTTATTGGCCGAAGCCCGCACACACCGTGGCTTGGTCATAAAAAAACGACCACTTTAAGTGATCGTATTTTTTAATGGCTCAGGATTTGATGTTATCGCAACAACTCCTTGCAAGAATAGGGTGCATAACACCTAATTTACAGAGAAAATTAAATTTATTTTGTCTTATATGCTAGATAAATCATCTTGTAATATATAATCTTTTATTGTATGATATATTATATTAATATGGAGGGTGTATTGAGAATGAAGAACAAAGGTGTAATATTTTTTGACATTGATGGTGTGATTTTATTAAAAAATAAAAACTATGATGTTTTAATAAAGGAAAAATTGGATATATGTCAATCAGATTTTAAAAAATATTTTTTTGATAAGGAAGATTGGCATATATATGCTATGGTTGGCAAAAAACCTGTGAAGCCTATCCTTATTAAAGCTATTGAAGATATGAAGAGAAAGGATCTAACTACAAATAGTCTAATTAATTTTTGGTTAGAGAACAGATACTTTATAGATAGTAGAGTATTAAAAGTAATAGATGATTTAAAAGGCAAGGGGTTTAAAATTTATTTAGCAACAGATCAATCACATATCAAAATGAATTACCTCTGCAATAAGTATAACTTTGAAAAAATATTTGAAGGTATTTTTTATTCTGCAGGAATAGGTTATAGAAAGAAATCTAAACATTTTTGGAATTATATTAAACATAATACAGATATTGATTTTGATGAATCTCTATTTATAGATGATGTTAATGATAATATTAAAGTTGCAAATAGTTGTGGAATCAAGGGATATTTATATAAAGATTTTACTACCGCTGATATTGAGCTGTTTAAAAATCTATGAGGCTCTAAAGAAAAAATATGAAGAAAAAGAGCTCAAAAAAATGGAATTTGATGATTCTTTAAGATAATATTACTTTAAGTTTTCTCTTTATACTATCTTCTTTTTCTCGAAGATTTTCTACTAAATCTTTAGCAAATAAATTAAATTCAATGAATAATGGGGATGTTAGAGAATCTATCGCTACTAAAAACAATGTAGTTGTCTCACAACAGAATTTAGCAACTCCAAAGAAAGATATTCAAAAACCAAAGCCAAAAGGTTTTAATTAGAGAAAGGTATAGAAAATGACAGAAGAAAAATTTACATATGATTATTATATAGTTGGTCAAAGACCTGTAAAAGTTAAAAAAGATGAAGAAGGGCTTGAAAGAGGAATTTATGCTCTAAACTGGAAAACAGGAGAGTTCGATTTGAATCATTCTTATTGGGAAAAGCTTGAGAAAGATAATATCGACACGAATGAAGTTGATGAAGAAGCTTTTAATAAGCAAGTTCAAAAAATGATGAAAAAGAATAACGCATCTAAGTTAAAAAAGCCTGGGATGTAATTTTTATATTACAGATTGATTAAAATAAAGCTGTTCATTAAGTTGAACGGCTTTTTTTAGTTAAAATAAGATTTAAAGTTTTTATAAAAAAATTAATAGAGAAATAAATAATGAGAGTATAGAATATTATAAAGTTATGCTGAATATCTATTAATAAAGGAGTTTGATATGGAATATAAAATAGAAAGATTGTCTGATTTTGTAAATGATGCTAATTATGAAATTTTAGCAACCCCCTAAAAGTTAGAAATAAAATTGATTTTCAAAGGCAAAGTTATTGCCTGAAGCCCGCACACACCGTTGCTTGGGCATAAAAAAACAGCAACTTTTAGTTGCCGTATTTTTAAATGGCTCCCCGAGCCGGGCTCGAACCAGCGACCCAATGATTAACAGTTAAGTGTAAAATATTTTTTATTTTCTCATTAATACAACGATTTAGCTAGGTTTTCTGCGAGCTTCAAAAAGAGTCAAAGTTTAAGAAAAGTTAAGCAAATTTAAGGAAAATTAGGGAAATTTAAGGAATCTAACTACAAAGTAACTACAAAATCTTAACTTTCCTTAAAATTCTTTAAACTTCCTTAAATCACATTAACCTCTATTAAGCTGTATTAAACATTGTTGTTAAAAAATATATCAAAATATGATGATTTTTTTCTGTATTTTTTCACTCTGTTTTAGAGCTGTTTTTTATTCTAAAGCACAAATGATTTTTTTAAATTTATCAACAATGAAACAGGGGGTGCGGAAAATGACTTTAGGTCTCTTTTAGATAGGCAAAACCCGAGGAGTGGAATTCCTGTAGCTGAAAAACTAGAAAATCTTTGCAAAGAAAACTTAAAATTGAAAACATCTGAAAAATTAATAAAGTATTTTGAACAAAATGAAAGAAATAAAAGGTTATATGATTTATATCATATGTTATCAAAATATAACTGCACAAAATATACTTCTTTTGAAATTCTTTATAAAGATAAAACTTTAGAAAATTTATCATTTGGTCAAAGAGCAACTGCAATAGTCTTGGTTTTAATTATATTAGGAAATTCACCATTAATTATTGATGAGCCTGAAACACATCTGGATCAGAAAATGATTTCTGAAGAACTTGTTGAGATTATCAAAAAAGTCAAAAAAAATAGGCAACTTATTTTTGCGACACATAATGCGAACATTGTTATAAATGCTGATGCGGATCAAATATATGTTTTAAAACAAGAAGGTAATAAAACAGAAGTGTCTCAAATGGCAATTGAAGATGTTTGTGATATAGCAAAAAAAGAGAATTTACTTTTATTGGAAGGTTCAGAACAAGCTTTTATAAAAAGAGAAAATAAATATTTTATAGATAAGCAATCATAAAAAAGATTGTAGGGATAAATCCCTACAATCAAGTTGCTCCAAATATCCAATATACTAAGCATTAAAGACGAGCTTTTTAATGCTTAAACACAGCTTTACGAACAAAAAAATATAAAGTCCAGCTAAAAATATATTTTTTTATAAAAAAAGTATAAATCTCTTTGAAAGTCAATTCTGATAAGGAATAAAGGCTTTTTTAATGTTGTCAATTTATCTACAAAATCAATACAAAAAAGTAATGTAAATAAGTTGCTTTTATAATAAAAACAATGGGTTGTTCTCATCGCACGAATGATTTATAATCATTGGGTCTCAAAAGTTGTTTTTGGGGTCTTAAAATTATTATTTTTTAAAATCTATCTACAAACAACACTACAAAAAGTCGATTTTGTAGTAAAAATTTGCCAATGTTTCTGAGTTTTTTGCATAAAAACGGCTCTAAGCCGTTGTTTTTATTACCTTTTTTAAATGGCTCCCCGAGCCGGGCTCGAACCAGCGACCCAATGATTAACAGTCATTTGCTCTACCAACTGAGCTATCGGGGATTAATATTTAACCATTGAGTTGGAAATATACAGTAACATTTTTAAATTGTCAACCCCTAAAAACACTTTTTTTCATTTTTTTTATTTTCTCTATTTAATTGACAATTTTAGCTAAATAAATTATAAACTATTTATTATGACTATTAAATTATTACCAGACAATATTGTAAATCAAATCGCAGCAGGAGAGGTCGTTGAAAGACCAGCTTCTGTAATTAAAGAGCTAGTTGAAAACTCTATAGATGCTGGAGCAACTAAAATTGATGTCTCTGTGAGAAATGGTGGGGCTAGTTTTATTTCTGTAAGCGATAACGGTTGTGGTATGGATAAAGATGATTTGTCTATGTCTATTCAAAGACATGCTACTTCTAAAATGGAGAGTGAAGATTTATTTGCTATAAATACATTTGGTTTTAGAGGTGAGGCTCTGGCTTCAATATCCTCAATAGCTAGAGTCTCTATTAAATCTAAGAAAGATGGTAATGCAGAAGCTTGGGAATTAAAAGTAGAAGGTGGTAAGAATGTCGAGATAAAGCCTACAGCCTTAAATGAGGGCACAAAGATAGAAATAAGGGATTTATTCTTTGCTACTCCTGCTAGATTGAAGTTTTTAAAAGCGGATTCTACAGAAACAAGATATATCAAGGAAGTTGTAGAAAAAATAGCTATGGCTAATCCTGAAGTGTCGATATCGCTGGTTAATAATGATAAGAAAGTGTTTAATTTTGTATCCTCTGATTTACAAGATAAGATCTATGATATTGTCGGTAAAGAGTTCTCAGAAAAATCTATAGAGATTAAATCAAATGTTAATGAAATTGAAATATCAGGGTTTATAGGAGTTCCATCTTTTAATAAAGCTAATAGCTTATATCAATATGTATATGTAAATGGTCGTCCAATAAAAGATAAATTTATTATGGGGGCGATTAGAGCGGGGTATATGGATGTAATAGAGCACGGTAGATATCCTGTAGTTGTATTGTTTATTAAATTACCTCCTAAGGATGTTGATGTAAATGTTCATCCAGCTAAGACAGAGGTTAGGTTTAAAGATAATCGTGTTATAAGAGGGGCTTTGGTTCATTCTATTAGAGAGGCAATAGAGAATAATAGAGGAGAAGATACTCAGGGTATCTTTGAAATTAAAAGTAAGTTTGATACTGGTTATAAAGCTGTTGATAAGAGTAAGATGTTCTCAAACAGGAGTTTTGGAGAACCTAAATTTTCAAAAATAAATTACTCTGATTATAAAGAATTTGAAAAACCTTTAAGGCAAAATGATTTAATGGAGGTTGCTCCTTCGGTAAAAGCAGAAATGGTTAATGAAGAGTTAATGGAAGAACATCCTTCTTCAATTGACTTATATCCTATGGGTAGTGCTAAGGCTCAACTTCATAAAAATTATATAATTTCGCAAACAGAAGATGCTGTTTTCTTAATAGATCAGCATGCTGTGCATGAGAGAATAGTATATGAAAGCATTAAGGATAATTTAAAAAGCGGTGGTGTTTCTGCTCAAAACCTTTTAATACCTGAAGTTGTGGAGTTAAAAGACGAATCTATAAATATTTTATTAAATAAGCAAAGTGATTTATATAAATTAGGCTTAGAAATTGAAAGTTTTGGGGAAGGTGCTGTTGTTGTTAGGTCTGTACCTGCTTTGTTGAAAAATAAAGTAGACATAAAACAATTGGTTAATGATTTAGCTGATGAGTTGTTAAGTTTAGGTGAAAGCGACTTATTAGAGACTAAGTTATATGAAGTATGTGCAACCATTGCATGTCATGGTTCTGTTAGATCAGGAAGAGTTTTGTCCATTACTGAAATGAATGAATTATTAAGACAAATGGAAAAATGTAAAAACATTCAACAATGTAACCATGGACGACCAACATATGTTAAATTAACTCTAAAAGATATAGAAAAGTTATTTAACAGATAGAAAAAATTAAAAAAATATGAAAAAAGCTTGCTTTATGCAAAAAAAGATTGTTTACTATAAGTAAGGACTTGTTTTAGTTAAAGCAAATTGGTTGTTTTTTTAACAAAGAGTATAAGGAGTACTGTTTAAAAATGTTAAGTAGAATGTTAAAAGTAACTGTTTTAGGTTTTTTGGTGTCTTTAGGAGTGACTTCTCCTTCTGAAGCCCAGTTCGAGATTTCCGGAGCAAAAGAAACTATTAAGGTGGATTCAATCCCTTTAGTTGTTGCATTGAGAAAAATTGTTCCAGTGGATTATGATTTTTCCTTTCAGACAGATCAAGATTTAGGAAAGTTAGTTTCTTATGAATATAAAGAAAGTTGGTCAGAGACTCTAAGTTCTCTTTTATCTGATTTAGGTCTTGGTTATAGTGTTGTAGAGAATGTAATAAATATTGCAAATGCTCAAGACTTTATGTCTGCAAGGCCTGCAAAAGCTGTTGAGGAAGTTAAAACGACAGTTGTTGAACAGGTATCTAAAATAAAAGAAGTTGAAGCTCCTATGGTTGAAGAAAAAGTCGAAATGATGATTAATACTCCTGTTGTAGAAATTATGCCAGAAGTAAAACAACCAGTTAAAGCTATTAAATATGAAGCTGTAGAAGTGGAGACTGTTGCGGAAGTTAAGTCAACTCCTGTTGTTAAAGAAATGGTTAAAGTAGAACCTAAATGGGAAGTTAAAAAAGGATATACTCTACAAGAAACAATTAAATCTTGGGGGGATAAAGCTGAATGGAATGTTGTTTGGGAGTCTGATAGAGATTTTAATATCCAATCAGAAATTGTTTTCTCAGGTTCTTTCGTTGATGCTGCTTCAGAGCTAATCACAGCTTTTGAAAAAGCTGATCCTCCTGTAGTGGGAACTTTTTATAAAAACAATACATTAGTAATAGAAACAACTTCAAATGGAGAGGTGAATTAGTATGATTAAGAAAAGTATTATAGCATTAAGTTGCGTTTTATTAGCAACAACAGGGTGCTCAGATTTGCAAAAAAGAGCTAAATCAAGTGTAAGCAGTCAAGATACTGTTGCTGCACAAAGATTAAAAAAATACAGAGATGCTTCAGATGCTTATAAAAATGTAAGCTCTGTAAGACATTCTGATAGAGTATGGTTGGGATCAAGAGGTTACCGTCAGCAAAATGGAGATCCTCTACCTAATAAATATAGTAACATAACTTATATGAGTACAGAAGAACAAACTCTTAATGAGATTGCTTCTGATTTGTCTGGTATGACAGGTATGAGATTTGTTGTAAGAGATGCAGAAAGTACAACATCTTCAAGTGATAGTTCAGATGAGGCTTTAGATTTATCATCTGCAGATAGCTCATCAAAAAGCATGACTATTTCTTATAGTGGTGATTTTGTGGGGCTTTTAAACCAATTATCTACAAAATTTGATGTTTTTTGGGAACACAGAGAAAATGTAATTTACTTATCTAAATATGTAACAAGAACATTAGCTCTATACTCTTTACCTTCAAAAACAGAAGTGAATTCTGAAATTACATCAGAGTCTGATAGTTCAGAAGCATCAACTGGAAAAGGTAGTGGAGGTGAGAGCTCTCAATCAGGAACAGATAACACTGTAGAGGTTACAGCCTCTCTAAGTGTTTGGGAAGAAATTGAAGAAGTGATTAAGTCAATGGTTCCAGAGGGGTCAACTTATGCAATGTCTCCATCAACAGGAACTTTAACTATTACATCTTCTCCTCTAGCAATTAGAAAAGTTGAAAACTTGGTTAAAAAACAAAACGAGATTTTATCAAGACAAGTTGTAATTGATGTAAATGTTATGTCTATAGTTACAAGTGAGCTAGATACTTTCCAAACTGACTTTACAGCTGCTCTTAAGAATGTATCTGATAAGTTTAGCTTTGAATGGTCTGGTCCAAAAGGAAACTTAACAGAAGTAACAGGGTTAAGCTCTATGACATCAAAATTTTCTTCAAACTCAGGAGAAAATACAGCAAATATTATCTTAAAGGCTTTGTCAGAAAAATTTGATAAATCACAAGTAACAAACTCTACAGTTACAACTCTTAATAACCATACTGTTCCTCTACAAATTATTACAAGAGAAGCTTATGTAAGAAAAGTTGAACAATCTGTAGATGATGGTGTTGTTACATCGTCAGCAACGCCAGGAGATATAACAACTGGTTTTGTAATGAATGTTTTGCCAAGAATTTTAGCTAATGGTGAAATCATGATGCAATATTCAATGTCAATTTCTGAGAGATCTGGTTTAAAAGTTGTTGAATTTGGAGATAAAGATTCACCTTCATTTATACAACTTCCTACAGTTGTTTCAAGAGATTTCTTGCAAAATATTAAACTAAAATCAGGAAATACTTTAGTATTAGCTGGTTATGATAAAATTATTAATGCTTCAGAAAGATCAGGTACAGGAAACCCAAATAATTATTTATTCGGTGGTGGAAAATACGGAAACATAGCTAAAGAAGTATTAGTAATTATGATAACTCCAAGAGTTATAGAGTAAGGTTTAAACTAACAAAGATAGGGCGTTTATTATGTTAAACGAAATAGATAGAATAAAAAAATCAGGAGTCACAAAAGTAAATGGCACATTTTTTGCTGTTGGTTTGATGTGGGATCCTGTTGATGACCCTAGTCATGCTATGCAAGAGGCTTGCAATGTAGCTAAAAGCGAAGGGGTTGGTGCTGATTTTTTCTGTATTAGACAAAGTACTCCACCTCAGTATGGTTTAGGCTGGAAATCTGCTGGACATAGAGCTGGTATGAGATCTTTGGCTATCGCTGTTACAGAAAATGTTGGAAGTAACTTTATAGGTGCTTTTAATCTTGGTGACAGATGGTGGTTTGGTATGACTAAAAATGATATGATTATGCCATATGGAGATGCCTTCTATGATACAGAAGAAGAAGCAAAAGAAGTGATGATGAAATTCTCTGCTGATATTAGAGGAGATTTTATCAAATTCGCTCCAGCTTCTTGGAATATAGATAATAGTAAAGAAACTGATTTAGATGTTTTAATAACAAACTTTTCTAAAGTTAAATTGGCTTCAGCTGATTCATTATTAGCTAGATATAAGGATTACTTATTATTAGCAGCAGTTCTAGGAATAGGTGGTTACATGGCTTTTAATCATTTTGATGATAAAAGGCAAAAAGCTGAAAAAATTAGAATTAGTAGAGAACAGCAATTAGAAGCTGCGAAAAAAGAAATTGATCCATGGAAAAAAATGCCAGAGGCTAGTGTTTTCATAGATAACTGTTCAAAAGCAATTACTTCATTGCCTTTCAATATCTTTGGCTGGTCCATAAATAAGGTTGCTTGTGACGGTAAGGTTATTACAGCTTTTGCTGAGAAATCAGGTGGTTATATTTATGATATTGAAGCAAAAGCTAGCCAAGGAGAATTTTCATTAGCACTTAGTGCTACAGGTGAAAATGCTGTTTTGAAAAAAACTCTAGATAAAATGGATAGTAGATTTAAATTTGCTACAGGTGAAGAGTTATTATCTGGATCTAAAATTTCTCAGCAATTCTTAGATTTAAAAACAAAAGTTGGCGTTGATGTTAAACTTTCAGGAGTATCTCTGAAAGAAGCTCAGCCTAGAATTATGAAAGATGGAGATGGTAATACAGTTACTCTTCCACCAATTTATAAACCTGTTAAGTTTTCTTTTAAGACAAAATATCCTATTGAAGCTTGGAAAAAGTACTTAGTATCTTTCCCTGCTTTATCAGTTAACAATGTTACATTGCAAATAGGAAGAACTCTGTCTTGGGAAATTTCAGGAAATGTTTATCAAAAATAGTATAGTAAGGAGAAAAAAATGAAGAAAACTACAACAATATTACTTTTAGGGCTTGCTTTAGTTTCTTTTAAAGCAAATGCTCAAGATGATAGTATGTTCAGCAACTTCGCAAATACAAGCGTTGAACATCCTCTAATGGCAAAAGATGATGGATATTTATCAGATATTGAAGATATGCAAAAAAATATCACAAAAATGCAATTAGAATTAAGAGAGAAAGAACTTGAATATAAAGTTCAAGAACAAAATAAAAAATTAGATTTATTACTAAATCCTCCTGTTGAAGAAAAAGAGGAAGTAGTGGAAAAAAAACAGGAGAAATCTATATTAGATAGATTTATTCCTGTGTCTAATATAGCTCCAGTGGCTCCAGTAGTTGTTGATTCATATGAAGAAGAAGCATCTTTAAATATGCATATTAGCTCAATTAAAGGATTGCAAGGTAATCTAATGGCTACAGTAGTTAACGAAGGTGTTGGTACAGAAATGGTTAGAGAAGGTGATGTTTTAAGTAATGGATTTAAAGTGGTTAAAATATCAAAGAAAACTGTAACTATGGAAAATGCAAAAGGAGATATAGAAACTATAGCTTTATCAGCTAGAAAATAATTGAAAGAGAGTTGTTCAGTGATTTTATCTATTAATAAGAAGAATAAAGAAGAATTAGATAATGAAAAAGTTGATGATGCTGTTGAAACAAACACATCATCAGATGTTGTAGTAGAAGAAGAATTGGAGACTGATGAAAATAAACTGATACAAAATCTTTTTGAAAGTAATCTTAAAATTTTAACTGCTGATGGCGGTTTTTTACATCGTCCTCAAGAACAGCAAGAAATAATGGCTCTGTATGAAAACGGAGTTTTTCTTGTTTCTAAGTCTCATATGTCAGATCCTTACGTTTTAAAATTAGAGACTTATGCTAGACTTAGAGATATAAAAATTATTAGGAAAATACCAGTTTCTTTAGAAACTATTAGAGATGCTTATAAAAGAGCAAGTGTAAAAAACTCTCTTAACAGCTCTGCAAGCTCTAATTTGACACATATGCAGAAAGATATTGTGGATTTAATAAAGATAGCGGTTAAAAATGATGTTTCAGATATTCATATTATTGCTACAGATGTTTCTGCTGTTGTAGAAATGAGAAAAAATGGTGTTCTTACTCAAACTATTGAATGGCAAAGCTCTTATGGTCATGACTTCTGTGCGGCTTGTTTTGCTATGGCTGATGCAAGTGACTCTAACTATAATCCAACAGAATATCAAGCGGCTAGGATTTCTAATGCTACAATTGATTTGCCAATTGAAGTTCAAGCATTAAGATTACAATTTAATCCACTTGCATATGGTGGTAGATATATGATTGCTAGATTGCTTTATAATAGTAAATCGGGTGATATTAAAAAAGGTGTATCTCATTTAGGTTATCATAGCTATCAAACAGAATTATTAGATAAAATGAGTCAAAAGCCAGTTGGTATTTGTGTCATATCTGGTCCTACGGGCTCTGGTAAGTCAACAACATTATATCATGTCTTGACAAAAGTTATGGATGAGTGTCATAACGAAAGAAATGTGATAACTATTGAAGATCCTCCAGAAAGACCTATTGATGGAGCAAAACAAATGCCTGTTATGAATGCTCCTACACCAGAAGAGAGAGATATCAAATTTATACAAGCTATTTCTGCAGCTATGAGATCTGATCCAGATACAATTATGATTGGTGAGGTTAGAGATGCAGCTTCAGCTGGATTGGCTGTTAAAGCGGCAATGACTGGTCACCAAGTTTGGACTACTGTTCATGCTAATGATGCTCTTATGATATTGAATAGATTAAGAGATATTGGTGTTCCAGATTATAATCTTTATACATCAGGATTAATTTTTGGACTAGTTGCTCAAAGGTTAACAAGAACATTATGTGAAAAATGTAGAATCCCTTATGCAGAAGCTCTTCAAAAAGGGCTTGTAGATGAAAAACTGCAAAAAAGGATAGATGCTACTTTAGGAGATAGAGCAAAAGATTTATTCTTCAGTGGAGGAGGGTGCTCATCTTGTGGAGATGGAAAAGGATATACAGGAAGAACTGTGGTCGCAGAGATAATATCTCCAGATGACATGTTTATGGATCTTATGAAGCATGAAAAACTTATTGAAGCAAAAGAATATTGGATAAAAGAACTAAATGGTATGACTATGATGACACATGGTCTTCTAAAGGCTCTTTCGGGGGAAATATCCCCTACAGAAATAGAAAGAGTAGTTGGGGCTATTGAGTTAGATAAAAATGTTAAACTGGAGGAATATAACTTATGCTAATAAATACAGAAGAAGTTAAAAAAACTTTAAGAAAAATAGCTTTTAACTCTAAATTAAGATTAAGAGTTTATCGTAAGATATCTACAATGATTAGATATGGTATTCCTATGCAGAGAGTGCTTGAAATGCTTTATATGCAAGCATCTAATAATGGAAAAAACCCTAAAAATAATATGGCTATAATTATGCAATCTTGGATTAGAGATATTAAAAATGGTCATACTTTGTCTGTGGCAGTATCTTCTTGGGTTCCAGATAATGAAAGAATGATGATAGAGGCTGGTGAAGAAAGTCAATCAATGTCAGATGCTTTAGATGATCTGGTTAAAATTACTCAAGGTATGAGAAATATTAAAAGCACTGTTATGGGAGGTATTATATATCCTATAGTTTTATTAGGATTTATCTGTGGTGTTTTATTCTTGTTTTCTCAAAGAGTATTTCCTGCATTTGATAGTGTTTTCCCAATGGAACAATGGGTGGGTCTTGCATCTTCAATGGCTGGACTAGCTCATTTTGTAGAAAACTATTTATTATTAGTTGTTATAGCAACAGTAGTTTTCTTTGTAATAGTAACTTTATCTTTACCTAAGTGGACTGGCAAATATCGAGTTTATTTTGACAGAATTCCGCCATGGTCTATTTATAGACTTATTTCAGGAGCAGGTTTTTTAATGTCTTTAGGTGCTTTAATTAATTCAGGTGTGCAAACATCTAAGGCTCTTGAAAAAATAAATAGACATGCTAACCCATGGTTAAGAGAAAGAATTTCTGCTACTCTTAAATATGTTTATTCTGGTTTAAATGTTGGTAAGGCTTTAAGAAGAGCTGGTTACGATTATCCAGATAGAGAACTTATTGAAGATTTAGTAGTTTATGCTGATTTACCTTCTTTTTCAGAAATGCTTGACATTTTAGGAAAAGAGTGGTTAACTGACACTACAGATAAGGTAAGTAAACAAACTAAAATACTTAACGGTGTAGCTTTGTTCTGCTTATTTGGTGTTATCGCTTGGTTATTCTCTGGTTTATATGCCATTGTTAACCAAATCACACAGTCAACAGGAGCTAGTGGCTAGAGCTTGTTTCTTGTTAAGAAAAAGGAAGTTTAAGGAAGGAAGACAAACGAAGTTTTTATTAATGACGAAGTGTTGTTAGCGAGGAATTTAGAAAATCTGGTTTGTTTCCCTGGTTCGAGAAGAACTGCTTAAATATGTAAAAAAAATTAAGGAAGGAAGACAAACGAAGTTTTTATTAATGACGAAGCGTTGTTAGCGAGGAATTTAGAAAATCTGGTTTGTTTCCCTGGTTCAATAAGAACCGCTTTAATGTGAAAAAAATTTAAGGAAGGAAAATAAAATGCTTAAATTAGTAAAAAAATCAAATCAAGCTGGTGTTACTCTACTAGAAACTATCTTGGTTTTATCATTGATTGCTATCATCATGGTTGGTGGTCTTAATCTTTATAACAATGCTAACAATGGTGTGAAAGCTAATAGAGCTATTCAACAAGTGTCAGCTTTTTCAACTAATATCAGACAACTATTTACTTCAGCTGCTGACTATAGTGATATAGATGGTAATGCTGGTAATGATGATTTAATTTCAGCTGGTGCTGTGCCTCAAGATATGGTTGCTGGTGCTGCTGCTATTAGAAATGCTTTTGGTGGAATTGTTAATCTAAGTTCAGTTGCTGGTGCTTCTGGGATTGCAAACTCTTCATTTGAAATTGAATTCCAAGGTGTTCCTGAAGAAGTTTGTTACAAAATTGTAACTGCAGAATTAGCTTCAGAATTTGTATCTAATGCTACAGGTTGTACATCTACTACAGCTACATGTTTAGATAAAGGTGCTGATTTAACAGATGCTGCAAATATTTGTGGTAGTTTGAATGCTTCAGAATCATTATTCTTTACATATAACTAAAATTTATTAGTTATAAATACAAAAACAAGCCCCGCTTTCTTTTTAGCGGGGTTTTTTCTTGCAAAAATAAATAATAAGGTTTATTCTGTATTTATAACGATAAGGGGGCTTATAATGAAATGTTTAAAGTATAAAATGCAAAGAGGTGTTACTCTTTTAGAAACTTTATTGGTTTTATCTCTTATAGCTATTATTATGACAAGTAGCTTAAGACTTTATGATAATGCTAATACAATGGTTAAAACTTATGAAGCGAGAAGACAACTTGTAACTTTAGCTTCGAATATTAAATCCTTACATGCAAATAAGGCTGTGTATAAGGATATAGATAAGATTAGTGCAAATAATTTAATAAGAATGGGAGCTGTTCCTGTTGATATGATTAATAAGAATGAAGATGGTATAATAAATTATTTTGCTGGTCAGGTAAATATCATTTCTTCTGATGTTAATACTGCAGAGGATGCAGCTTTTGAAATCTCATATCCTGGAGTGGATAAAGAGGTTTGTTATAGGCTTCTTACATCTTATATAGGTGCTGATTACATAAGTAATGTTAGTGGGTGTGATAAATATACAAAAACTTGTGTTCCAGATATGATAAAAATCTCAAGAGCTAGACCTATGTGTGAGAATTTGAATAATGGAACTATGTATTTTGTATTTAAATGATTTAATTTATTAATCTATATTATAAAAAGTCCTCGTTTTTACGAGGACTTTTTATATATTTAAAATTAATTTATATTTTATTAACTAAGCATTTCTTTACATTTGTTTAAAGCTTTTTCTAATTTATCTATATCAGTTTGATCATTATAAATACCGATAGACACTCTAATCGTCCCTGAGGGTATATTTAAGTGTTCCATTAGAGGCATAGCACAGTGATGTCCTATTCTTACAGCTATATGTTGATGGCTCAAAAGTGTTGCGACATCCTCAGGAGATCCCCAGTCCGTAGTAAAAGATACTATGCCACATTGATTTTCCCCTATTATTTTAACTCCATCAATATTTGTTAATATTTTAATAAGCTTTTCTGTTAATGCTTGCTCTTTATAATTTTGGTTTTCTATTTTATTTAAGAAATCTATAGCTGAGCCAAAACCTATAGCTTCAACGATAGCAGGAGTCCCTGCTTCGAAGCGAGAGGGAGGGGTGTTAAATGTAGTTCCTTTTTCAAAAGAAACTCTTTTTATCATGTCTCCACCTGTTTGATAAGGTGGCATGTTTTCTAATAGGTGATATTTCCCATATAACACTCCTATACCTGTTGGTCCATATAGCTTGTGTGCAGAAAACACCATAAAATCACAATCTAAATCTTGAACATTAAGTTTTTCATGCACTATAAGTTGGCAAGCATCAATTATAGTTGTGATGTTATGCTTTTTAGCTTCATTTATAAACTGCTTAATATCTGTTTTGATGCCTAATACATTAGACATCCCGCTTAAAGATAAAAGCTTAGTTTTAGAGTTTATAAGCTTTTTAAAGTTATTAAAATCAAGCTCTCCTGCATTGTTACAAGTAATAACTTTAATTTTTATACCTATTTCTTTTTCTAAAATCTGCCAAGGAACTATATTTGCATGGTGTTCTAGTATTGATATGATGACCTCATCACCTTGCTTTAAGTTAGCTTTACCCCAAGTCTGAGCTATTAAATTAATACTTTCCGTTGCTCCTTTAGTAAAGATTACTTCGGATATTTCTTTTGCATTAATAAAGTTAGCTACTTTATTTCTAGCTTCTTCGTATTTTTTAGTTGATTTTTGAGATAGAGGATATATGCCTCTATGTATGTTTGCATAATAATTTTCCATTGTTTCTGTCATAGCATCAATTACACACTGTGGCTTTTGAGAGCTAGCAGCAGAATCTAAAAACACTAATTCAGGATTGTTTTTAAATATAGGAAAATTATTTTTCATGATTTATTATACTCTTTCTAAATATTTCTTTGCTTCTTCTAATATTAAACCAAATTTCTCATAAGGAGTTTCATGATTTAAAACTAAAAAATCATTAATATCTATTAAAAACTCTTTAGTTTTAACTGTATTGTCTTCTTTATAAGAACCTAATGCTTTTATAGAGCCTTTTTCTTTTTTAATTATCTCTAGAGTTTCATTAACTGGTAATTCAAAAACTCCTTCTAATTCTTCATCTTGAAAGTTAAATTCATTTAAGTTTCTATCTGTTTCTAGCAGAAATATATGGTAAAGAGCTCTATCATGAAACTCTTTACCATTTTTTGTAATAAAGTCAGCTTTATATTGACCTTTATGTATTAATTCAGCTTTTTCTGTGTTTATATTGGCTCCAAGTTCTTCTTGAACCTCTCTTTTAAGAGCATCTTTTAAAGATTCTCCTGCTGCTACATGTCCACTTGCTGTGGTGTATAGCTTCCCAGGATTATCATTTAAAGTTTTAGCTCTCATTTGAAACATTAAGATGTTAGGCTTTTTTATTAGCCAACAGTGAGTTGTTTTGTGCCAAAGACCTTTTTCATGCACTAAATCTCTAGGTAATGCTTCTAAAAAGTTCTCATTTTCATCATATACATCTAAAAGCTCATTACTCATAATTAACCTACAATTTCTGCTTCTGTGAAAAATATTTTAATTTCATCTTCTGCTTCATCTGTGCTTCCTGATCCGTGAACACAGTTTTTGATTTCAGGAGCTCTACCATCATCAAAATCTTTTTGGTACCCAAAATCTTTTCTTATAGTGCCTTCAGCTGCTTTGTTAGGGTATGTTGAACCTATAACATCTCTATAATTTTTAACAGCATTTTCTCCTTGTAAAACTTGTACTACGATAGGTCCAGATGTCATTAAGTTAACAGTAAAGTCGTAAGCTTCTTGACCATGAGCTTCTGCAACATGTCCATACATTTTTACAGCTTGCTCTTCAGTCATTAGGATTCTTTTTTGAGCAATAATTCTTAGTCCTGCCTCTTCAATTCTACGATTTATTTCTCCTGTTATATTCTGTTCTGTTGCATCTGGTTTGATTATAGAAAAAGTTCTTTCCATTATAATTCCTTTCATTGTTAAAAATAATTAACTTTTTTTTATTAAACTACTTGTTTTATATCGCATTTTAATTTATAGTGCAAGCGGAAAATAATATATAAAAATATAAGGAGAGAAAATATAATGAAAATTGCTTTTTTCAGTTATCATTCATATGATAAAAAGTTTTTTGAACAAGAGAATAGTAAAGAATTTGAATTGCACTTTTATCGCAATCCTCTAGATTTAGATAGTTTGAAGCTAGCAGAGGGCTGTGATGCTGTTTGTGTGTTTGTTAATGATGATGTAAATAAAGAAGTTTTAGATGGTCTTAAAGAAATGGGAGTTAAACATATAGCTCTTAGATGTGCAGGGTTTAATAATGTTGATACAGACTATGCAAAAGAAATCGGTATCAATGTTTGTAGAGTTCCTCAATACTCACCAAATGCTGTAGCAGAGTTTTCTTTAGCTTTAATTATGACTCTTAACAGAAAAACTCATAGATCATATATGAGAATTAGAGAAGATGACTTTAGGTTGTCAGGTTTATTAGGTTTTGACATCTTTGGCTCTACTGTTGGTGTTATCGGAACAGGTGCTATCGGAGCAAAATTCTGTAAAATAATGCTAGGTCTAGGTTGTAAAGTTATGGCATACGATGTTAAAGAAAATGAAGAGTTGCTTGGCTTAGAAAATTTCTCTTATGCTAGTTTAGATGATATTTATGCTCAATCAGATATTATATCTTTACATTGTCCACTGTTCCCATCAACAAAGCATATAATTAATAAAGATTCAATTGCTAAGATGAAAGATGGAGTAATGATTGTTAATACCTCTAGAGGAGCTTTAATCCATACAGGAGATGTAATCGAAGGTCTTAAATCTAAGAAAATAGGGTATCTTGGATTAGATGTTTATGAGTATGAAAAATCTATATTCTTTAAAGATTTATCAGATACAATTATTGAAGATGATGCTTTTGCAAGATTGCAAACATTCTCAAATGTTGTTATTACAGGACATCAAGCTTTCTTTACAGAAACAGCTTTGACAAATATTGCAAAAACTACATATGATAACTTACACAAGCTATCATTAGGTGAAGAGTGCCTAAACTTAGTTTAATAATGTTTTGTATTACAATATTTAAAAAAGCCCTTATTGATAAGGGCTTTTTTTTAGTTGTATTGCATTGCTGGTTTAGCTTTTTTAGCTTTAGATGATATATCTAAAACAATTCTGCCAACAGTTTGTTCTTTATGCTCTACTTTCATCTTGTTAAGAGCTAGTATAGCTTGATTTTTAAAATTATTGTTATGTTCTTTAGATGTTATAATTTTAGAAACAAAAAGAATATCGCTTTCTGAGTGTTCATTAATATTCTTATGTATTATTTTATGCAGTATAGCTCTTTTCTTAACAGATTTATTCGAAGATATTTCTAATAAAGCCATAGATGCTTTAACTATACCTTTATTATCGCATTTAGCTAATTCATTGAAAGCTATATCGCAAAACTCTTCTTGTTCTGCTTCGCTTGTATTTTTATCTATCTCGAATAAAGAATCCATTAATGATAAATTGAGTTTTCTATAATGTTTTTTATCTTTAATATGAGCTGCTTCATTAATTGCTTTTAAAATTGTTTTTAAGTTGTCCGGAGTCTTAGAGTTTGGGATTAAGCTTATAATCTTGTTCGTATTTTTTTGATCTTTTGCTAATTTCTCTAATACATCAGGTATAAAATAACTGAATTCTGGAGTCTTTGCAAAGTTTATTAATGTATCTATTTCTCTTTCTGAATCTTGATTGCAGTTTTTTATAAGGTTCATAATAAATGCTCTTTTTTTACTTGAGCTTATAAGCCCCTGGATGTCTATTATGTTCTCTTTTTTACTAATCGCCTCTCGCATTAAAAGAGCAGGTAGAGATATTATACCTATAGGCTCGCCTTCTTCTTTTAAAGCATCTTGATATATAATATCATTAATTCCAAATGAGGAAACAAAAGTATACCATTTGTTAGGAGTTCTCATTTGGTCACTCATAAAATCCAAACAGGCTCTATGAGAGTTTTTATAACCTAAGTTAAGTTTACATATTATTTTATATTTTTCTTCTATACTTGTCTTTTTAGACTCTAACGATTTTACTAGTCTTTTTTCTTTCCAGTACTTAAGCATTTTGTTTCCTTCTAATTGGTTTTTTTATAAAAATATTACTAATAATATCATAAAACAAACAACATGTCAAAATGTTTTATTTGTTGTTGCAAAAAGCCAAAAATTATGCTAAATGTATGTATATAAAATTTTTTTAAAAGGAAGAGTTATGGCAAAAAAAGAAAATATTTGGAATGATGCAAATGTTGCATTGCTTACAAAGATGTGGGATGAAGGTAAAACAGCTGCTGATATAGCAGAAGCTCTTGGTGGAATAACAAGGAACTCTGTTATTGGTAAAGCTAATAGGCTAGGGCTTGAAAAAAGACCATCTCCTATAAAGAAAGCAAAAACTACTAAAAAAAGTGTAGTGGTAGATAATGACTCTTTAGATGATGTTTCGGATTTAATGGATGCAAAATCGTTCTCTATTTTAGATATAAAAGAGGGAATGTGTAGATGGCCTTTAGGAGATCCTCAAGATGAAGACTTTCATTTTTGTGGTAGAAAAGCTCTAGAAGGGTGTCCTTATTGTGATAAGCATGCTACAGAGGCATATCAGGTTCCTAATAAAAGATAGATAGGTTTTTAACTTCATGTTTAATAAGCTTTCAGATAAACTGCAAGATGTTTTTTCTTCTCTAAAAGCCAAAGGAGTTTTAAAAGAAGAAGATGTTACAAAAGCTTTAAGAGAGGTTAGAATAGCTCTTTTAGAGGCTGATGTTGCTTTGCCCGTTGCTAAAGATTTTGTAAAATCGGTAAAAGAAAAAGCTATAGGGCAAAATTTAATTAAAGGTATAAACCCTGGTCAGCAAGTTATAAAACTAGTTAATGATGAGTTGGTAAAAAAACTAGGAGAAAAATCGGAAGGACTTAACTTAAATGTTGCTCCCCCAGCCATTGTTCTTATGGTTGGTTTGCAAGGCTCTGGTAAAACTACAACTTCAGCTAAATTAGCTAACTTGTTGAAAAAAGATAAAAAAGTATTATTAGCTTCTCTGGATATTTATAGACCAGCTGCTCAAAAACAATTAGAGATTCTAGCTGAACAAATAGGGGTTAATAGTTTAGAGATAGTTGAAGGACAAAAACCAGAAGATATAGCTAAAAGAGCTATTAAGGAAGCAAAAAACACTGCATGTGATGTGTTAATATTAGATACAGCTGGTAGATTGTCAATAGATGCAGAAATGATGTCAGAAATCAAATCTATACACAAGGTGGCAAATCCTGCAGAAACACTATTAGTGCTTGATGCTATGACGGGACAAGATGCTGTTAACACTGCTAAAAATTTTAATGAAGCAGTAGGTATAACTGGTACTGTTTTAACTAGAGTAGATGGTGATTCTAGAGGTGGTGCTGCTTTATCAATGAGACACATAACTAATGTTCCTATAAAATTTATTGGTGTTGGTGAAAAAATTGAAAACTTAGAGTTTTTTCATCCAGATAGAATAGCTAATAGAGTGTTAGATATGGGGGATGTTGTTTCTTTTGTAGAGAAAACAATAGAAAACATTGATGTAAATGAAGCTCAAAGAATGAGTGACAGAATGCAAGAAGGTAAGTTTGATTTAAATGACTTTTATTCTCAGATGACACAAATGGAGAGAATAGGGGGAGTCTCCGGAGTTATGAAGATGTTGCCTGGTGCTGGTAAGTTGCAAAAGGCCATGGAAGGTAATAACTTAGGAAACGATATTATCTCAAAACAAAAAGCTATAATATCTTCTATGACTATAAAAGAGAGGTTAAACCCTGATATAATTAAGGCTTCAAGAAAAATAAGAATAGCAAATGGAGCAGGGGTGCAAGTTTCTCAAGTTAATCAACTGCTTAAACAATTTAAACAAACTCAAAATATGATGAAGAAATTCAAAAAGATGGGTATGGGAGGAATGATGAGACAATTTGCTCCTTTAATGGGTAATGGTGGTATGCCTAGTGTATCAGATATTAAAAGGCTAAATAAGGAGTTATAAATGCAAATAGATATAAAAATTAAAAAAGATAATCCAGAATTGGAATGGAAATGTAATCACTCAACAGATGCTTGCTTTGATATACAGTCTAATGAGGATGCTATTGTACCTGCTAAGGGAAAAGCTATTATTTCTACGGGTGTGTATATGGAGATACCTGTGGGATATATGATGCAAGTTAAGCCTAGAAGTGGTTTGGCAGCAAAATTCGCTATAGATACAGGTGCTGGAGTTATTGATTGTGATTATAGAGGAGAGATAAAAATAGTTTTATTTAATCATTCTAATGATGATTTTGAAATTAAACAGTATGATAGAATTGCTCAAGGAGAAATTCGTCCTGTTTATACAGCTAATTTTATCACAGTAGATGAACACGATGAAACTACAAGAGGTTCTAAAGGTTTCGGAAGTTCTGGTTTATAGAGTTCTAAATAGAGTATTGCTCTTCAAATATACTTTTAAAGGAAATTGTATTTCTTAAGTGAATTGCTTCTCTTCCAATACCTGCTCTGTTAGCTTCTGTATTGTTCTCTTGTAGTTGAATTTTAGCTTTTTTATAAGATTTTCTAGCACTTTCTTGTCTTTTTATAATTTCAGGTTCTAGAGCTGTGTCTCGACACTCATTTATTAATATATTAGCTGTTAGCTCATATGCAATTCTTTCAGGAGACAATGCTTTGTTATAACTAAAGCTGTTTGATACAGATTTATCAATTAGTTGCAATACTTTTCGTTTATCCTCTTCAGAGTTATTGCCGTCTTTTAAGCTTTTTACTTCTGGAGTATTTATGAGTAATTTTTTCAAGTAAGTTTCTGAAAAACTGTCAGCTTTAATTTTACAATTTGTTGCTGATAGTAAGAAATCAATGCTAAAATCATTAATTAATTGTTTTTGATAGTAAAGCTTGTTTAAATTTGGATTGTTTTTGATTTGTGCTTTAGATAGGTAAGTTGATATTTCTTTTGTTAAATCACTTTTTACAGCTTTAAAATTTATTTCGTAATAAGTTTTATTTTCCATTTTTTACACCTTTTTCTCGTATTATTAAGTAATAATATAATATATTTTATGTTAAAAATCAATAATTATTATGCTGTATCTTTTTTGAGAATAATGTTAATTAAAAAAAGATATTTTTGTTTGACATCATTATATAAAAGTTGTAATCATTATAAATAACATTATATTAAATAAGATAAACAATTTAAAAGGAGAATTAATATATGAAAAATGCTTTCGTGTTCCCAGGACAAGGATCTCAAGTAATAGGTATGGGAAAAGACTTATATGATAATTTTGAAGAAGCAAAAGAAGTTTTTGACACAGTTAATGAAGCTCTTGGTGAGAAGTTATCAGAACTTATATTCAATGGGGAACAAGAAGAGTTAACAAAAACAGTTAATGCTCAACCAGCACTATTAGCTATGTCTATGGCTACTTTAAAAGTTTTACAACTTGAAAAGGGTGTTGATATAGAAGATGATGCAGAGTTTGTAGCGGGGCATTCATTAGGTGAATACTGTGCTTTATGTGCTGCGGGTGTTTTATCTATTACAGATGCTGCTAAATTACTTAGACTTCGTGGTGAAGCTATGGAAAGAGCGGTTCCAAATGGTTTAGGTGGTATGGCCGCTGTTATTGGGATGACTCCAGAGCAAGTAGCAGAAGTTGTTACTGAAGCTAGTGAAGGAGAAGAGGTTTGCACAATAGCTAATGATAATTCTGATGGGCAAATTGTTATATCAGGTCATGTAAATGCAATTAAAAGAGGTGAGGAAATCGCTCTAGATAAAGGTGCAAAAAGATATGTTATTCTTTCAGTTAGTGGACCTTTCCATAGTCCAATGATGGAAAAAGCTAAAGAAGAGCTTACAGAAGCTATTATGAATACGGAGTTTAATGCTCCAGTAGTTCCTGTTATTTCAAATGTTACAGCTTCTCCAGTTACAGAGCCTGAAGAAATTAAAAAACTTCTTTTAGAGCAAATTACAGGTAGAGTTAGATGGAGAGAATCTGTTCAGTTTATGGCAGAGCAAGGTGTTGAAAGACAAATTGAAATTGGTTCTGGTAAAGTTCTTTCTGGTCTTGTGAGAAGAATTAATAAATCTATCAAAGGTGTAGCAGTAGGATCTGTATCAGATATAGAAAAATTTGAAATTTAATTCTTTTTTACTTTTTTTAACGATGATAATAAAGGGAAAGAACGATGAAAAAAATATTATATGTATTAACAATTATTGGAGGACTATTAATGTCAGAAAATGCAAAAGCAGAGTCAATTAAAATGACTCTAAAAGATGGAGATGTGGTAATTAAACTTTTACCAGAAGTTGCTCCAGAACATGTTGCTAGAATTAAAGAACTAGCAGAATCAGGGTTTTATGATGGTATCGTATTCCATAGAGTTATAGATGGGTTTATGGCTCAAACAGGTGATCCAACTGGAACAGGAATGGGTGGTAGTGATAAGCCAGACTTAAAAGCAGAATTTAATCATGTTAAGTTTAACAGAGGAACTGTTGGTATGGCTAGATCTCAAATGCCTAACTCTGCTAACAGCCAATTCTTTATTTGTTTTAAACCTGCATATTTCTTAAACGGTCAATATACTGTTTGGGGTGAAGTAACTGAAGGTATGGAATTTGTTGATAATATCAAAAGAGGTGAGCCTCCTGTGAACCCAGATAAAATTATTAAAATGGAAGTTATAGATTAATTCACAATAATTTTATAATTAAAAAGCTCTCTGATAAGGAGAGCTTTTTTTGTTTGTGGAAGTTGCTTATGCAACCTTTTGACAATATTGCTTTTTTATGATATAATGCCTCATTAACTTAAATAAGAAAAGAGAAAAAAACATGGGAAATAATATTTTTTTAATCACAGTTTCTAGATTTGAAAAAAGCACTCCAGAACAAATGCCAAATTTTATTGAATATCTAATTGATAATGATAGACTGACAAATAAAATGCTTTTTGATTCAATTAGAAAATGTGATGTAAATAAACTAGATAAATTAGCTAATGTTATAAAAGAAAAAGCAGATATAAATGAAAATAATATAGAAACATATGAAAAAATGTTTTATTATATATCTACTAAAGCAATGGTTAGCGATCATCCTAATTATGATAATTACCTAAGAAAAGTAATTGATAATATCCCCCAGAAAATATTGAAGAGAGATAATAGTATCTTTCAACATATGGTGCGATCTTTAAGTATCCCGTCATTTAATGAGATGAAGAAAAATTTACCAGCTGACTTTAAGAAAAACTCTCATATACGAGAAGTGTTATATGCTACTGATGCTAGGATTTCTGCTCATTTAGCTAAAGAAAAGCTTAGAAATGGTGAAATGACTAATAAACAAGGGGCATTAAGTATAAGAGAGTTTACTTTATAGCTTTTGTTTCTACAACATCATTTTTAATATATATTTGTTGAGCATATCTTTTCCCTTTTAGGGATTCTATGTCAATAGATATATTGTTTTTTGTATAATAGCATTTGTGATTATTACATTTTATTAAATTGTTTTCAGAAAATGGAAGTATTTCTGTTTGCCCGTTTATATGAGCTATTATATTAGATGTAAATGAGTGCTTGCGAGTGCTTGAAAATGTTAATTTATTATCACTTCTTCTAATAGCTATTATATCTGCAAATGGAGATATAATAATATCTGGCTTATCAGTGTGTATAAAGCTTAATAGGAGTGATGTAAATAGCATTATAATTCCGATTATTCTTATCTTCTCTTTAAACAAACAAGCAAATAATCCCCCTAAAATAAATATAGTGAATGATAGCTCTGATTGCTTTGCTACAATTATATAAGAGTGCTCTAAATTTGTTATATAGTTAGCTATATCCATTATAATGCTCATGACTTTATCAGACAAGCTTAGGGTTATAAATGATAACTTAAAAGGAATTAAAATATATGATAATATTATAGATGGCATTAATATGAAAGATACTAAGGGAATTACCAGTAGATTTGTTATAACTCCATAAGGTGTTAAGTTTTGGAAGTGATATATTGATATTGGACTTGTAGCTAAAGTAGCTATAATTGATGTGGTAATAATTCCTAAAATATACCTCTTCGCACCTTTAGATCTTAGTTTGTTATTGTTTTTAATGAATTCATAAAAAGCTACAAGAGCGGTTACGGCTGCAAATGACATTTGAAAACTAACAGAAATTAGACTTTCTGGATATATTAATAATATAACAGTTGCTGCTATTGCTATGCTTCTCATTGATATAGCTCTTCTGTCAAATAATATGCCTAAAAGTACTATGAATATCATTATAAAAGATCGTATGGCTGGAAGAGGGAATCCAATTAATATTATATATAATAATGTACTTATTATGGATATAAAAGCTGCTATTTTTTTAATGTTTATATTTAAAGTAATTGTTTCGCTTATACTAAATAAATATCTGAAAAAATAGAAAATAAAACCAAATATTAGATATATGTGTAATCCTGATATTGATAAAAGATGAGATATTCCTGAGTGCCTAAAAAGATCTTTTGCTTTTTTTGTAATTGATTTTTTTTCTCCTAGCATAAAGCTATTTATTAAAGTGTAATTGTCATTGTTGCTAGAATACTTTTTTGTATCTGTTTTTATTTTATTTTTAACTTTTTGAAGAGGCGATGTTTGAGGATTTTTATTTATAAAGTATAATCTACTTATTGCATATCCTGTTGCACCTATCTCATCAAAATATGATGCTCTTGCGAAGTTATAAGCTCCCTTCATGGCAGGCGGAGTAGGTGGATTTAGTATGGCTTTTAAATATATCTCATCATTTACTTGAGGAATCTCAGACTTGCTAGTTATTTTAACTGATACATTTTTAATTCCTATTAATGGAGAGTTAGGGATGTCTTGTATAGATTCTTGATTTAAGTTTACTATAATGCTTGTAGAGTTGGTTTTTTGTTTAACTTGTTTGACTCTGCCTTCAACATAGGCCTCAACTTTTCTTTCTGATATTGCAAGGCTATGCTTAGATATAGCTTCAATCTGTATTAAAGAAAACCCCAGAGTAAATAAAAAGATAGCTATGTTTATTAAGTTTAAGTAATGTTTTTTTCTGCATATAGCAGATAGGTAAGCAAATACTATGCATATGTATATAGGTTGTATAAAAAAACTCTTAAAGAAATATTTAAAATAAATATGAATTCCCAAGGCTACAAATACAGGTGTAAGTAAAAATAGATTGCTAACCTCATCTAAAAGAGATCTTTTTATAATGTCTATTGCTTTTTTAATCATTTAAGAAAACATCTCCTGAAGATATCTTAATTTTTTCTTGTTTATCATTGATTAAGATTAGATGTCCTTGCTCATCTATTGTTGTAAAAATCCCTTTAATTGTTTTATCTTTTAAATTAACTGTTATAGGTTTGTTTTTATTTGCTGCATATTTAAACCATTCTTCATTTATATTGCTTAATTCGGAATATTTAATTAGGTTTTCTCTAAGGGTAATAGCAAAATCTATAGGAGCAACTTTTTTATTTGTTTCATTTAATAGTGAAGTTGCGGAATAATGTATTTGTTCTTTAGGATAATGAATTAAATTAACTCCAATACCTACAATCATAGATCCATCTGCTTTACCGTTGGTTTCAATAAGTACTCCAGAAATCTTTTTGCCATTTACTAAAACATCGTTTGGCCATTTTAGCGAAATATTTTCAACACCAAATTTTTCTAGTGTTTTTAATATTGCAATAGAGCTAGCAAAAGATACTTGATTTATTTGTTCAAAACAATTTTTATAATTTAGTATAATAGAGCAGAATAGGTTTCCTTTATTTGATACCCATTTTCTTTGATATCTTCCTCTGCCTTTAGTTTGCTCCTCTGCTATTATCATTGTGCCAAATTCTGGTTTTTTGCTTGAATTTGTTAATTCTAGAGCTTTATTATTTGTAGAAGATATTGTTTTTTTCTGAATTATAATCATTTTAGTTATATACTTTTGATACAGGTATCAAATTAATATTTCTTTCTGCTATAGTTTTTAACCATGCCTCTAAAGCAACAACTGTATTATCTCTTGGATGTCCTATGATTATAGCTAACCCATTGTTTTTAGCGATTTTTTCAGCTTTTTCTAGCTGTTTTATTATGTACTCTATATCATTTTTGTGGTCTATAAATACATTTCTTTCTGCTGTTGGTAAACCTATTTCCTGTGCTGTCTCATATGCTATTGAAGAGCTGATAGTAACAGAATCTAGAAAAGGTAGATTTCTTCTTTTTAGTTCATTAAGTACAACTAACATCTTATCATGATTTTGAGTTAATTTACTCCCTGTATGGTTGTTGACAGATCTATATCCTTCAAAGCTATCTAGATGGTTAATAGTTTCTTTTAAAAGTTTATCATCATCCCATGTTTCTCTTAGTGTTTGTATTCCTTTTTCATTATAAGAAATAGCTTCCATAGGTAGATGTAGCATTATTTCGTGCTGATTAGCTGCTGCTATATCTACTTGCTCTTGTAAATCATTGGCATAAGGTAAAAAAGATAGAGATATTTCTTTAGGGAAATTATTAGATATATAGAGAGTGTTATCTTTTTCTATGCCGCAGTCGTCTATTACAATAGCTATAGAATTATGTATTTCTTCCTCTTTTGCTTTTTTTGGTGTTAATGAGTTGTCTTCATTTTTTTTAAGAATTACAGGGGCTTGTTTTTTTTGTAACTCTTGTTTGAATTTCATTCTCATATAGGCTGAGCAACATGATACAGCTAGTATTAATATTAGATAAGCTGTAAATCCTAGATATTTAATTACATCTTGTTTGTTTATTTTTATCATTATTTATTTACCTTTACATTTAAAGCTGGAGAACTACCTTCTTTGTCTTCTCCAAAGTATATTGTTGTGTGAGGGAAGGGTATTTCTATTCCTAATTCATCGAACTTAGATTTTACTCTTCTATTAAACTCTCTGTTTACATCCCATTGGCGACCTGCTTTAGTTTTAAATCTGCCTTTTATAATAACAGAGCTATCTGCTAAAGATTCTACCCCAAATATTTCTACTTCTTTGCCTAATAAGTTTTTAGATATTTCACTATCCTTAAACATTTGTTTTGCTATCTTATTGATTTCTTTTAATACTTGGTCAATGCTTTCTCTGTATGCAACTCCTATTTCAAAAACAGCAAATGAAAAGTCTTTAGTTTTATTTGATATTGTAGTTACTTCACTGAACGGTATTGTGTGAACTGTTCCATGTAGGTCTCTTAATACGACTGATTTTATAGATAGAGATTCAACTTTACCTGATAAACCTCCTATTGATATTATATCTCCAACAGAAATAGTGTTTTCTAGTAGTATAAAGAATCCTGTTATAAAGTCTTTTACAAGAGTTTGAGCTCCAAAACCAATAGCTAAACCGATTACCCCAGCACCAGCAAGCAATGGAGCTATATCTATCCCTAGTTCTGATAAAACTATTAAAAGAGTTAATATAAAGAATATTATATTTAATGTATTGTTTATTAATGGCAGTATTGTATGAGCTTTTTGTTTTTGTTTAGCTGTTATTTTCTTTTGTTTATCTATATTTGTTATTGTTATTCTCATTGTAGCTTTAATCACTTTTTTGATGAAGCTAATTATTGTTATTATCAATATTATTTTTACTAACTTTTTACCAAAATCTTTAAATAGATTTGATTCAAAGATTCGTTTTATATTCTCTTTTGATATTATGCTTTGATTGTTTCTATTTGTATTTTTTTTAGAAAAGCTTTCTTCATTAGAGTATTCTTTTAGAAAATTAGCTAATTTTTCTTTTTGCTCTGGTGTTGAGGCATTTACAGACACTGTAATGTGAGGTGTTTGTTTTAGTGTTTCAGCTTTTGAGTTATTTGATATTAATAAAGCTGACACTATATATAGTATAAAAAATAATTTTTTCACGAGTTTTTCCTATGTTTTTTAATTACTCTACTAAAAACTATAAAATAGTTTGCTTTAAAAGTAAAGTCAATTTTTAAGGTTAGGGAAGGGGATTTGTGTCTAGAAAAATAATTTGAGGCCTGAAAATGAGTTTTTTGCAAAAGTTAAGGAAAATTGACAAATTTTAATATTTATAAAAAGGTGCTTTAAAATAGTAATTTTTCACCTTACCACCTTTGATTATCTCTTTTTTCTTCACGATGTAAATACAAGCTTTAACTTTAAGTATATATTTCTTTATAAACAATAGGTTAAACAAATAAGTTAATTTATTAATTTATTTTGTGAAACAGGGAAGATGGTCTCTAAAACCTTGGTTTTAGAGGGTTTTTTAACGGTTGTATAATGATGTATAATTTAACAAAAAGAGTGCTAAATAGGGCTAAAAAGAGTGTTTATTGGGTGATTATATAAAAAGCATCATGAAAATGGTTCTAAAAAATGATTAAAATTTTTATCCACAGGGTAATTAGCTTCTTTAAGCGGAGCTTTAATAACTAACATAGTTATCCACACTTGCTATAAAAAGCATTATTTTTCAATGCTTTAGTTGTGTGGAAAAGGGTGTTTAAAGTGATGTTTTGATTATAGATTTTGTCGGATAAGATATATTATGTTAAATAAAGTTGGTGGTTTTATGGGGGGCTGTGTTCTAATCTCAAAAGTGTTTTAATATTTTATCTTGTTTTATGATATGTTTTTGCTTAAAGAAAGTTTTTCATTGCTTTTTATGGTTTCTTGTTTTAAACTTAACTTAAGTAAGGAAGGAATTAAACTTCTTCTTTGTTTTGTGTTCGGTAATTAATTTTTTATAAAAAAGGAGAAATATTATGCTTAAAACTAAAAAAATGGCTGTACTACTAGCTTCTGCTCTATTATTACAAGCTTGTGCTGCAACAACAGCTACAAAACCTGCAGACATGTCTTATGATATGTATAGAGTAAAATCTGGTGAAAGCTTGCAATCTATTGCTGCTAGAGAATATGGTAGTAAAAGTGATTGGGTTCATATTTATGATCTAAATAAAGATACAATTAAGAATCCTCATATGATTTACCCAAATCAAATGATTAAACTGCCAGAAACAGTAAAAAAAAATTAATAGAGATTAAAAATTCCAAATTTGCTATAAATCCTTGGGATTTTAATTAATTTCTAAAAAATAAACCCACCTAAATGGTGGGTTTTTTATCATTATATGTATGTATATTTACTATATTGATGGAACTGTTTTTGCTGACAAAATAACTTCTCTTTTAAGTTTTTCTTTTTTTCTAATTATAATTTTAATTTTACTTGTATCTGTAGCTTTCTTTTTATTGCTATTTGTAGGATCTAATAAATTACAAATACATTTACTGTTATTTGAACAGTTGATAGGAGTTATTTTCTTTAATATGCGAGAATCTGTAAAGTTACAAGTATGAGTATTTATTCCATTTAGCATGTTTTTAACTTTCAATCTTTGAGGATGGGTAGTTACTTTTAATAAAGTATTTTTTCTCGCTTGTGTCATTTTAAATATCTTAGTATGCTTTTTAAATGTTTCTATAATGTTTGGTGTTCTTGTATATCCATATCTAAGATTATCAATAATATAATCATGATGCTCTTGTGTAAAGTTAGGACAATGACTGATATTATTTACAAATTTCCAAAAATGTAGATCATTTTTTGTTGTTCTTTCTATTTTTAATGATTCAATAGACTTCTCTAATAGTAAATCTATTTGTTTTTTCCCTAATAGCCCCCTATTCTTTCTTTTTCTTTCTAAGAATAGTAATAAATAGTGGACAGAGTCCATTTCACATGGGCATTGTTCTATAAACTCATTAGATTGGTAAGGTTTAAACTCTGGAGAATCTGTGACAACATTAAAGAATGCTAAATTGTTATCTAGTAAAGTATTAATATGACTTTCTCCAAAATTAGGAGCTGTTATTAAATTTCTTAAAATTTTTGAAGATGTTCGTATGTCTTTTTTAAACTTATAACTAGTTGTCATTTTTTCTAAAAGTTTATCTATATCTTTCGCTGTTATAGATTCTAATACAGCTTTAACTTCTTTGTTCATATTAAAGAAGTAAAGTAAATTCTTTTTATTAGGATAAATGACCTTAAAAATCTCTTTGTAAATTGATTTGATATGTTGTTTCATAGGATTGCCGCCCTTTGATTTAAAATTATTAAATTAGTATATCATAAAAAAACACCTTTTTCAACTTAACTTTTTGATTATTTGTATAAAAAAACTCTAAGGTTTATTGTAACCTCAGAGTTTCTTATAATTGTAAATGCTTTTAGTTATTATTTTAAAGCATCTTTACATCTATTGCAGATTGGTTCACCTTGGCTACCAACCTCTTCTAGAACTTTCCAGCATCTTTCACATTTGTCTCCAGATGCGGTTTCTATAGCTATATCGAAGTTTTTTTCTTCAACTCCATCTAATTCTGCTTCAACTAGCTCACAAGTTGATGTGATGCAGATTTCTGCCATATCAACAGATGATAGAGTTTTGAATAATTCTTCACTGTAAACTTTTACAATAGGTTTAGCTTGTAAAGAAGACCCTATTGTTTTTTCTGCTCTAAGAAGTTCGATTTGAGGTGTAATTGCTTTTCTAACTTCTCTAATCTTATTCCATTTAGCTTCAAGTTCTTCATTTCTCCATTCTGCTGGAGATTCTGCAGCAGCATGTAAAAATACAGAATCATTATCATTTCCATATCTTTGACCCCAAGCTTCCTCAGCAGTGAAAGAAATTACAGGAGATAACCAGATGCATAGGAAATCAAATAATTTATTTAATACAGTCCTACAAGCTCTTCTCTTAATATCGCTCTCAGAATCACAGTATAAAGAATCCTTTCTGATATCTAAGTAGAAAGATGATAGTTCATTTATACAGAAATTATATGTTTTTTCGAAGGCACCTTTCATGTTGTATGTTTTTGTGTCTTCTCTTAATTCTGCATCAAGAGTTGTCATTCTGTTTAACACCCATTTCTCTAATTCAGGCATATCGTTAAATGCTACTTCTTCAGCAGAAGTGTATCCATTTAAGTTACCTAATAAGAATCTTAGAGTGTTTCTAATTTTTCTGTAAACATCTGATTGTTGTTTAAGAATATCTCTACCGATTTTTGTATTTTCACAGTAATCACAGTTTACAGCCCATGTTCTTAGAATATCAGCTCCCTGCTCATCCATAACTTTTAATGGAGATACAGAGTTTCCACCAGATTTAGACATTTTTAAGCCTTTTTCATCAACTGTAAAGCCATTTGTTAAACAAGCTTTAAATGGAGATACTCCTCTGTTTCCAACAGAAACAATCATTGATGAGTTGAACCAACCTCTATGTTGATCTGAGCCCTCTAGGTATAAGTCACAAGGGAAAGATTGTGGGTTTCTTGACTCCATTACAAAACTCCATGTAGATCCACTATCAAACCAAACATCAACTAAGTCATTTATTACATCATAGTCTCCAAGTTTGTATTTATCTCCTAAGAATTCTTGTTTGTCTGTAGAGAACCATACATCAGAAGTTCCTTCTGCATAAGCTTTAGCAATTCTATCACAAACTTCTTGATCTCTTAGGACTTCACCAGTTTCTTTATTAACAAATAAAGATAGAGGAACTCCCCATTTTCTCTGTCTAGAAATACACCAGTCTGGTCTATTACCAACAAAAGATTTAATTCTATTAATGCTTTGTTCTGGATACCACTTAACATTATCTATTTCTTTCATAGCTTTGTCTCTTAAGCCATTTTCTTCCATAGAGATAAACCATTGTGGAGTTGTTCTAAATATTACTGGTGATTTAGATCTCCATGAGTGAGGATATTCATGTCTTACAGACCCTTTAGCAAGTAATTTTCTGTTTGCAAATAGTGTTCTGATAGATATTCCGTTAGCAGTTCCTTCTTTACCCTCGGCTGTATAAACTGGTTCTCCTGCAAATACTGGGATGTGAGGTAGGAATTTACCATCTTCACCAACTGTATCAGGAATTTCAATTTTGTTTGCTAGCCCTAAGAAGTAATCGTCTGGACCATGTCCCGGTGCGATATGTACGAAACCAGTACCTGTATCTGCTGTAACAAAATCAGCTTCTAGTACAGGGACATCAAATTGATAGTATTCTCCTTCAGCAGCAAAAGGATGAGAGCAAATGCTTCCAACAATATCGCTACCTTTAACAGTTGCGATTTCTTCCATTTCTGTGATTCCTGCACTTATTTTTGTAGCCTCTGCTAATTCTTTTAATAATACTAGTTTATCTCCTGCTATCGCTGTTGCTTGACTGTCATCAACAGCTTTTACCTCATAAACACCATATTCAAAATCTGGATGGCATGCTACTGCTCTATTTCCAGGCATTGTCCATGGAGTAGTTGTCCAAATAACTATATCTGCTCCATCAATAGCTTCACAATTTGTTTGTTTAACAGTAAATCTCACCCATATAGTAGTTGATTTATGTTCTAAGTATTCAACTTCTGCTTCTGCAAGAGCTGATCTTTCAGGAATTGCCCACATAACTGGCTTAACACCTTTATATAAAGATCCGCTTAATAAGAATTTATGAATATTTTTAACGATATTAGAGTCAGCAACTCCATCCATTGTTGTATAATATTTCTCCCAGTCAGCGAAAACACCAAGTCTAACAGAGTCATCTGTTTGTAGTCCAACATATTTTGTAGCGAACTCTCTACAAACTTTTCTGAATTCAAGAGTATCTACATCTTCAGGTTCAATACCTTTTGTTTTATAGTTTTCCATAACCTTCCATTCTATAGGAAGTCCGTGGCAATCAAAACCTACAACATAATCAGAAGCATCTTTACCAATTACTTGTTGGTATTTATTTACAGCATCTTTTAGAGTTTTATTTAATGCATGTCCCATATGGATATGCCCGTTTGCATATGCAGGTCCATCATGTAAGTAAAACTTAGGTCTATCTTTAAAATCTTCTTGCATTCTTTTTTGAAGATTTATTTTTGCCCATTTTTCTAGTATTTCAGGTTCTTTTTTTGCAAGCCCTGCTCTCATTGGGAAGTCTGTTTTTGGTAGGATTACCGAATTTTTATAATCTTTTTCCATTTTCTCTATCTTTTTCCTTTATATCGATAAAATTTATATGTAAATAATACTTGTTCTTGATTTTTTTTATTGAAAGCTTTTATGCTGTTCCAAGTTTTGACCCGCCTCCTTTTTAGATTATAAGGAAGTCGGGTTTATAATTCGTATAATAATTTGTTTATTAAATTTCATAATAGCGAGATATTAGCTTATATTTATATAAAAGTCAATAGATAATGCTTTGTAATTTATCTCTAAAAATTATTTTATATTTTCTATTAAATTTAATAAGTTTTGAGCAGCATTTTTTTGAGCTTCTTTTTTGTTCTTGCCCTGCCCTTTGCTTGTTTTGAAATTCTTTACGGATACTTCTATTTCAAAGACAGGACTATGTTCGGATCCACTTCTCCCAACCATTTTATATATTGGTAATCCTAGCTTTTTGCTTTGAGCCCATTCTTGTAATGCTGTTTTAGCATCTACAGGAGGTTTTATGTTTGCATCAAAGTCCCAAAATCTATCAATAACATCTTTTGCAGAATCTATGTTGGAATCTAGATAAATAGCCCCTAAAATAGCTTCCATGGCATCAGCTAATATTGAGTCATTTTTATCGCCACCTTCACGGAGCTCTCCTTCTGACATAGTTATAAAATCCCCTAAATTCAAGTTGTTAGCAATTTTTGCTAAAGCTCCCTTGCAAACTAAAGATGTGTGTCTTTTTGCAATATCTCCTTCTTTTTCATTAGGGAATTTCTCTAATAGTCTTTCTGCTATAATAAGTCCAAGAACTCTATCTCCTAAAAACTCTAATCTCTCATTATCTTTAGAATTTTTCTTCTTCTTTGAGCTTGAATGTATCAATGCATTAATTAATAGCTCTTTGTTTATAAAGTTGTATTTTAATTTAGCTTCTAAGTTTTCCATATTAGATTCTTTCTTTGTTTATTAAGTTAAATAGCCTATTTAATTTAACTCCAAATATAGATGTTTTATTGCTTTTATCATTATTATTTATAGAGAAGAATAATACCTCTGCTCTACCTACCAGGTTTTCAAAAGGTACAAAAGGATATGATATTTGAGGTGTTCTACTATCAGCGGATCTATCTCTATTATCACCCATTACAAAATAATGACCTTCAGGAACATAAAATTCTTCAGTGTTATCATATAATTCATTTTCTATGTATTCAAGAGTATTATATGTTTTGCCAGATAAAGTTGTTTCTTTATATTTATTGAATTTCTCTCCTTTTTCATTAAAAAACACTCCCTGCATTTCTTTTTTTAAAGGTTTGTCATTAATATAAACAACTTGATTTTTTATTTGGATTTTATCGCCAGGTATAGCCATGATTCTTTTTATATAATTAATCTTAGGGTTTGATGGTAGTTTAAAAACGGTTACATCACCTCTTCTAGGCATGTGAGATTTAGATGTAAATATTCTAGTGTTTTTGTCTATTATATTAAATCCAAAGAAAGAAGCTATATTACTGTAGCCATATGAAAATTTGGAAACAAATAAATAATCTCCAATTAATAGTGTTGGCTCCATTGATGAAGAAGGTATTTTAAAGGGCTCAAAAGCAAATGTTCTTATGGTTAATGCTGCAATTAAAGCAAAAGTTATCGCTTTAAAGTTTTCATTAATTTTTTGCTTTATATTGCTGGAGCTATTAGTTTTGTGTTTCATTACCTATCCCTCAATTATAATAGTAGCTGTTGCATAAGGAGCATCATCACTCATAGATATAAATATTTTAGCATCTTTAGAAATTTTTTCTAAAATATCTTTAGATGTTCCTGATATTTCTATTTCTGGTTTTCCATATTCATTATTGCTAATGTTTACATCTTGCCAAGATACTCTATGAGTAAATCCTGTCCCTAATGCTTTGAAAAAAGCCTCTTTAGCTGCAAATCTCTTTGCAAAAAAGCAGGCTCTTTCTTTTTTCTTATTGGACTCAGCTATTTCCGATTCAGTAAAACATCTCTTTATAAAAGAATCCCCAAATTTATTGATTGATTCTTCTATTCTTGATATGTTTACTATATCTGTACCTATCCCCAATATCATGGTAATTAAGCTTTATCAGCTTCCTCTGTTATTTCATCTAATATAGATAGTTCGTCTTCTTTGATTTCTTCCTCTACATTAGCTGATATCATTTCAGGATCGTCGAAGCTATCAAACTCGATATCTTCTTCAAAGTCATTAGCTTCTTCAATTTCAGATATTTTTCTGTATCCTTTAATAACATTTTCTTTTAGTTCATCTACTGATACTAAGTCATGAGCAATTTCTCTTAGAGCAATAATAGCAGCTTTATCTTCTTTTGATACAAATTCTCCATCATAATCAACAAAAGCTCCGTTTGATATTTGTCTTGCTCTTTTAGCAGCAACTATTACTAAATCAAAATGATTATCAACTTTTGATAAACAATCTTCAACTGTAATTCTAGCCATTTAATTTTTTCTCCTTAATGTTTGTTAGTAATTAAGAGCTATTATAATTTATTTTTATTGATTATACCAAGAACTTTTTTTATAAATCCTTATTAATCAAATACTTGAATTTATTTTTATTATTTTGTAATGCTTAAAATATAGTGTTTTTGCGATTCTATATTTATCAAAAGATGTCTTGTCTTTTTTTTTAAATTGTGTTAATTATTACGAAAGACTAACAAACGAAGAGAGGATTATATTTAATGAAATTAGTTTATTATAATTTTTGCCCATTTTCCAGAGCATCAAGAATAGCTCTTTTAGAGAAGCAAATTTCATTTTCATTAGATAATATAAATCCTTGGGAAAGTTTTGATGATAATATTGTTGTTAGCTCTGTTTCTAATATACCTATGATAGTTGAGGAGTTAGAAGGTAACAAAAAGATTAATATATTCTCTACTCCTTCTATATATGAATATTTAGAGGATATTAACAAAGAGACTCTTTTATATGATGGCTCTGTATTTATTAATGCTGAAATTAGAAGGATAGTTTCGTGGATGGATGTAGATTTCTTTAATACAGTTTCTTCAAAGCTGATAGAAGAAAAGATTATTAAGAGGATAAAAAACAGAGAGTTCCCTAATTCTATAGAAATTAAGTCTGCATATGATAACTTAAGCTACCATATGGAGTATTTAGATTACTTAACATCTAAAAGAAAATGGATGGCTGGGAATAGCTTTTCTATGGCAGATATATGTGTTGCCTCTCATTTATCAATATTAGATTACTTAGGAGATATAAGGTGGAATGAGTATCCTAATGCTAAAGATTGGTATGTTAAAATAAAATCTAGACCATCTTTCAGAGAATTATTAGAAGACCGAATTGGCAATATTATTCCTAGCTCAAACTATAATAACTTAGATTTCTAATATATTTGATAAGTTAAAAATAAACTGATTATATCAAGTTGTGTTTTTTTATAAAGTATGTTATAAGGCTCTTAGAATAAAAATAACTATTTTAGGAAGAGTGGAAGATGAAGTTTTTAGATCAAGCAAAAATTTATTTAAAAAGTGGTGATGGCGGAGCTGGTTGTGTTAGTTTCCGTAGAGAAAAATACATAGCTGAAGGTGGTCCAGATGGGGGTAATGGTGGTCGTGGAGGTCATATTATCTTTAAAGCTGTAAAGAATTTAAACACTCTTATTGACTTTAGATATACTCAGCACTTTAAAGCACAAAAAGGTATGCATGGTGCCGGTAGAAGTAGATCTGGTAAAAAAGGCGAAGATTTAATAATAAAAGTTCCTGTTGGAACTCAAATCCTTGATGAGAACAATGAAACAGTACTTTTCGATATGCTTGAAGACGGTAAAGAAGTTATGTTCTTAAAAGGTGGTGATGGTGGTTTTGGTAATGAAAAATATAAAAGTTCTACAAACCAAGCTCCTAGAAAAAAACTAGATGGATTCCCAGGAGAAGAAGCTTGGGTTTGGTTAAGACTTAAACTTATCGCTGATGTTGGACTATTAGGACTTCCTAATGCAGGTAAATCAACATTCTTGTCTGTTACAACTCATGCTAAGCCTAAAATAGCGGACTACCCTTTTACAACTCTTGCCCCTAATCTGGGTGTGGTTAAAATTCATGATAAAGAATTTGTTATTGCTGATATACCGGGGCTTATAGAAGGAGCTTATGAAGGACATGGTCTTGGCGATAGATTCTTAGGTCATGTAGAAAGAACTAATATTTTATTACATCTTGTTGACGGTACAAGTGAAGATGTTGAAACAGACTATAAAGTGATTCGAAATGAGCTTAAAATGTATGGAGGAGATTTATATGAAAAGCCTTCTATACTTGTTCTAAATAAAATTGATGCTTTGACAGAAGAGCAAATAGAAGAAAGAAAATCTATACTTGAAAAAGCCTCTGGACAAACAGTTGTTACTATGTCAAGTGTTAGTAGAAATAATGTTAATAACACATTGGATTTATTGCTAAAAGAAGTTGAAAAAGGTAGAGCTAAAGAAGCTGAAGAAAAAGCTAAAGAAGAAGCAAAAGAGTATGAAAATGAAGCAGATTTCGATAATATTAGTTAATCCTCAAATGGGAGAAAATATAGGGGCTACAGCTAGAGCTATGTTAAATGCAGGTCTAGTTGATTTAAGATTAGTTGCTCCTAGAGATGGTTGGCCTAATCCAAAAGCAGATGCTATGGCATCTGGAGCTATAGAGGTGTTAGAAAATGCTAAAGTGTTTGCAACAACACAAGAAGCTATTGAGGACTTAAATTTTGTTTTAGCTACTACAGCAAGACTTAGAGATATGGAAAAAGAAATATTTACTCCTAATTCTGCTGCTAAAGAATGTGTAGCAAGGATTAATAAATCTCAAAAATGTGGAGTTTTATTTGGTTGTGAAAGATCAGGGTTGTCAAATGATGATGTTGTGTTAGCGGATGCTATTATAAATGTACCGTTAAATCCTAATTTTTCATCTCTAAACTTAGCTCAAGCGGTATTGCTTATAACTTACGAGTTCTATCAAGCAACTTTATCAAAAGATGATTTAGAGGCTATTAAAATTAAAAGCTCCCCTGCTCCGAAAAAAGAGCTGGAGTTTTTCTTATCAAAACTAGAATCTGATTTAGATGAGGTAAAGTTTTTCTCTAATCCTGGACAAAAACCTAATACTATGAGAAATATAAGAAACCTATTCGATAGAGCTGAATTATCATCTCAAGAGATCAGAACTCTTTTTGGAATTATTAAATCATTAAAAAAATAATATATAACGATAAATGCTGAAAACCTTAACACACTTGCATTGTTTGTTGGTTAACTTTTATTTTTCTGTTTTTAATCTTTTGAACAGACTTAATTTTAACACTTGGTCTTCTTGATTCATCTAATTTAACATTATGATTAGCGAAGAAATTATTTTTAGCAGGATCTTCTGTAGGAACTAAATTTAAAAATAGGAAATGAGTTGATGAAATACTTTGACTTTGAGCTTTTTTAATTTCCTCTTTTTGGAAATTTAGTTCTTTATCTATAATGCAGAGATTATCTGATAAGTTTACAGTATGTAATTTTTGCTGGAAAATATTATCAAAAACTTTTATTTTACCATTGCTCTTTGATCCAAAAGCAGATATTTCAGAAATATGATCGATAGTGAATCTTTCCCTCATTATTCTTGAAGCTTCATTCGATAATTTATATTCTTTAGAATCGTATTTAGAGTCATAACAATCTACAGATTTCAGTCTTAATCTATAATTTAGATGTATATCAGAAAGCTTTATTCCATACACATCTTCTAATATAGAACTGTTTTTTGCAATATGAATTAATAATAATGGCTTTAATGCCTTCTTATTAAATTCATTTCTATATTCTTCTAAGCTTTTCGCATCAGTGTGAATGTTTCGTTCTAATTTAAGCCTCATAAAGTGAGGAATGTTTTTTATGGTTTTATAAGCTTTATCCTCTTCTAACATATCTGTTAAATTTGTTAGAAAAACTTGTTTTAAATCTATATCTTTGTTGTTTATTAAGTAAGTTACTTCACTACTGAGATTGTTCATAGCATTGTTTAGCTTTTTAACACTTTCCTTAGGTAGTTTGCAAGATTTATTATATAAACATAAATCGCTTTCTTTTAATTTAGTTTGAGCCCATTTGAAATAATTAAAATATTTGTTGAAATTCTTATTCTTATTTTTTTCAAACTTCTTTTCAATATCTTGTGTTATCTCATACCATCTTTCACTTAATTGCCCTATCCTTAACATATTAATAGCAATTTTTACATAAATAAAAGGGTCTTTTATTTCTGGATGCTCAGATCTTAAGTTATTTAAGAATTTATTTATATCATTTTTCATATTTTTTTTATTATATTTTATAATTCTTTTAGAGCGATCATCTAAGTCTTTTGATCTTAGTCTTTCTAGTGCTGTTTTAATAAAATTTATTTTTTTTTGATTGTTTTTTTTCATATATAAAATCCTAAGTATTTATTTTACATTATGCAATAGCTGCATTTCTTTTTTGTGCTGCAGCTAAAGTATGTTGAGGCTTGACAGTTTTTCTTCTTTTGAATTTAGGTCTTTCTTCCTCTTCTCTAATTTTATGGTTAGCCATGAAGCTGTTTCTTCTTGGATCTCTAATTGGAACTAAATTTAAGAATAACATATTGGTCTTCTTAGCATTTTTACTTTGTATGTTTTTTAAATCTGCTTTTTGCTGATTTAGGTCATGCTCTATTAAACATAAGTTACTTGAAGAATTTATTTCATATAAATCTTGTTTAAATACAGGATCATAATTTTTTGATTTACTATCTTTTATTACTCCAAAAGCAGATATTTCAGAAATATGATCAACTGTTAAAACATTTGATAATATGTAGGCAGATTTTCTATTTAGATGATATTTAGATGCATACTTTTTATTAAACAACCCTTTTTCTTCTAGAGCCTTTCTATAAGTAAGGTGTATATCAGATATTCTTATTCCATAGACATCTTTAAGCACACTGCTGTTTTTAGCTATATGTATTAACAGTCTAGGTTTTAGTAAATTTTCTCTATATTCATTTCTGTAAGTTTTTAAACTATCTGGATCTGTATATTTATTTGTTTCAAGTCTAAATTTCATAAAATCAGGTATTTTTTTTGATAAAATTTTAAAAGTCTCTTTATGTCTTAAAATAGCTCTTAAGTTTATAAGAAAAACTTTTTTTAAATCTATATTTTTTGATTTAACCAAGTAATTAGATTCAGTAGTTAAGTTATTCATTGCCTTATTCATCTTGTTAACAACATCTTTAGGTATATTACATGCTCTTTCGTGTAGTATGAAGTCACTTTCTTTTAGCTCATCTTTAGCCCATCTGAAATAATTAAATGAGCTTTTACTTGTATTATTTTTTGTATTTTTAAACTTATCCTCAATGCTTTGAGTTATTTTATCCCAGTCTTCATTTAATCTTGATCTTTTAAGCATATACATAGCTGTTTTTACATAAAGGAAAACATCTTTAATGTCTGGATGATCTTGATGTAATTTATTCAAGTATTTATTAATTTTGTTTTTATAATTACTTTTGTTATATTGTATATATTTTACTTGTCTTTTTTCTAATTTATAGTCATCAGTTCTTAGTATTTCTAGAGCTTTTGTTACGAAGTTTATTTTTTTATTTTTATTACTATTTTTGCTCATCTTCAATACCGCCTTTTATACTTTTATTACAATAACTGAAATAGTATATCATAAAAAAGTATAAAAAACAAGGCGATAATATGTATTAATTGTCATTATGATGGTTTTTTTCTGAAAATTCCGCATCTACATAATCTTTATGATATTTATGTTTAAAATTCTTACCATTTATGATTATAGTTGTTCGCTCTGTTTTTGTATTTATTTCAGAATTTAATCTTGATATAGTGTTTTTTATGAAGTAATTTCTAAATATAGGGATTAATAAGATTACCCCTATAAAGTCAGATACTAAGCCTGGAATTAATAGTAATATCCCTGCTATTAATAAATATAATCCTGAAATTGCTTCTTTAACTGGAGCTTTACCCGAGTTCATTTTTTTGATTGCTTTTATTTGCTCATTATTTGCCTCTTGCTTAACTAAATATATACCGATTATGGCTGACACTATGGTAATAGATATTGCAGTCATAGCTCCTATTAGCTGTCCTACTTTAATAAAAGTAAAGATTTCTACAAAAGGTATTAAAATTAAAATAAAAAATAAATGTTGCATATTGCTTTTTCCTTATAAAGATTGTATATATTATACATAATAACTATTATAAATTAATTCAAGAGGAAAAAAATGAACAATATACCAGCGGATGTAATATTTTTTGTAATTTTAGCAGTTGTGCTTCTATTGCAATTCAACTCTATTATAGGGAAAGAAGGTAAGGATAAATTAAGAGGAATCTCTAAACAAAAGCAAGAAAACTTAAATAAAATAGTTGATTTAGCAAAAAAACAGCAAGAGATGGCTAAAAATAACTCTAAAGATGTGAGCTTTTTAGAAATATCTAAAGCTGTTTATAATAAATCTCTAGAAGTAACTAAAACAGTTGATGCTGGGATAGAGAGCTTTAAAAAAGCTGATAAAAGTTTTGATTTAGAAAATTTTATTAAAGGGGTTATAAGTGCTTTTGGCATGATTGTTCTAGCATATTCTAGAGGTAATTTAGTTGTTTTGAAAACTATGTTAAATGATGATATGTTTGAGGCTTTTAAAGAAGATATATCTAAAAGGAATAAAAAAGAATTTATTGATAATAAAATAGAAAAAATTAATGTAATAAAAGTAATGAAAGCTAAGCTTACAGGAACAATGATGTATATAACTGTTAAATTTGTTTCAGAGCAAACAAATGCAATAAGAGATGAAAACGGTCAAGTTCTAAAAGGAGATCCTGAGCAAGTTAATGAGGTTACTGATGTTTGGACATTTGCAAGAGATTCAAAGTCTAAAAATCCTAATTGGAGTCTAGTAGAGAGTCAATCTTAATCAATATAAAGAAAAATATTATGAAACACTTTAAATTTAATAAAGATGACTTAAGCTTTTGGAGAAATCAAACAAAAGATTTAAAGAATAAGGCAAAATTAGAGATTCATAAGAATATATCAAATGAAGTTGAGGATGAAGAAGAAGACTTCCTCAATTTAAAGCTTAGTAAAGAAGAGATACTTAGATTTAGAGGAGATGTTAAAGAGGATTTGATAGCCCTACCTGATTTAGTGCTCGGAGAGAAGTCTGCGGGAATAGATAAGAATACTAATAAGAAATTTACCTCTGGTAAAATGCCTATAGAAGCTAGATTAGATATGCATGGTATGACTCAAGAACAAGCCTTGAAAGAATTAATCTCTTTTATAAATAGATCTTATTCTACTGGTAAAAGATGTGTTGTTGTGATTACAGGTAAAGGAACATTTGGCAAAAGTAAAGCTGTGTTAAAAAAGAGTTTTCCTAAATGGATTAATTATCCAGACATAAGACCAAAGATACTATCTTTCTCACCTGCTATTAAAAAAGATGGTGGTAGTGGTGCTTTCTATGTGTTTTTAAAAAGAAAAAGATAGATATATCTCTAATCTTTATAAAAGCTTAAAGAATTACCTTCAACCCCAACAGAAAAAACAAGGATTTCTAAATCTGTTTCTGCTCTGTTTTCTCCAGAATGAATTTTGTTAACGGACTCTACTACAACCTCGCCTTGTTTAAAAATTTCTTCATATCCTTCTTCATTTATTATTGTTAATTCACCTTTTGTTATAACTCCCATATTAATTCCTGGATGAGAGTGTTCAATTAATTTTGTTTTAGGAGGTATATTAACTCTGAATATGGTGATTTCAGGTTGACCAGATGGATATTTAGGCAGTGTTTGCCCTTCCCAACTTTTTATTGATTTCAATAATGTGTCTATTTTTATATTGTTATTTTTATTTTCTGTTTTTATTATCATTATTTATATTATTTCGTATCTATTATATTACGTTATATTATATAAATAACATATGCATATGAAAAAAACAATATTTTTATAGATGGTATTTATTATTTTTTCTTACCTCTACTTTTTTCCATTTTCAACAAAACATATATCTGGACTTTCTCCACCATTGCCGCGAAAGCGGTAATCTCATTGTGCAGCTGGATATAAATCAACATTACACAAGCACGAAAAGATTCTTCACTGTGTTCAGAATGACAAAGAAATAAAAGACATAACAAAAAGATTTTTCGACTCCTTATAGTCGCTCAAAATGACGAGAAAAGAAAATACACACTATCGTATCCCCAGCTCGTCATTCTGATGAGTGAAGCGAAGAATAATCTCATTGTGCAGCTGGGTTTAAATTAATATTTTATAAAAATGAGAATGTTGTTTTTAGCTCCTATAAACAAAAAAGCCGTGCTATGCACGACTTTTTTATTTATGGCGGAGAGGGAGGGATTGATTATCCCTAATTTTATTCATTGTATTCATAAAATTGGGAGCCCTTTCCTTTCGCTACAGTTTGATGCGACATAAATGTCTGTCAAACTTATCTTCATTTCGAACCCCCTACTTGGGTTCAAACCCCTATGTCATAAAAAAAACGACCTAAAAGGTCGTCTTTTATATGGCGGAGAGGGAGGGATTCGAACCCCCGGTGGAGTTGCCCCCACGCCAGTTTTCAAGACTGGAGCATTCAACCGCTCTGCCACCTCTCCATAATGTAAACAAGAAATTGTTAAACCTCTTGCATCCCCCGCCAAAGAAAACTTTGTTTTCTAAGACTGGAGCATTCCCTCATGACTTCGCCTTTACAGGCTCGTATTCGGGTAAAAGACTAAGGTTTTATTCGTTCGCTTCGCTCTCTTTAAAACCTAAGCGAATTTTCAACCGCTCTGCCACCTCTCTATAATGATGACTAATGTCTTATAGAGAGATTTTATACTATACTTTTTTTAAAAATGCAACTTTTTTTTCTAAAAAAAATAAAAAAGCTTGTTTTTTGCTTTTTTTGTCTTTATAGTTTTTATTAAATAATGAATTTTATATAAAAAGGAGAACTCTTTATGCTTAAGCTTCGTAAGAAAAAAATAGTTGTTTTAGGTATGGCTTTTGTTGATGAGAATAAAAATTTAAAAGATTATTTGAGAGATTTAACTATTTCTAGAGATGTTCAAGATAAAATAGAGGTTGTTCAAAGCCAAGAGTTGTTAGAATTTTTAAAACATGGTGTTGTATTAGCTCCTGGTGTGATTGTTGATGGAAAACTTAAGTCGGCAGGTAGATAGCCAACAAAAGCTGAGATGGAAGAATGGATTAAGTTATTAAAAAACGAAATTAAGAAAGCTGAAGATTCAATAGATAATAATCCAGAAGACTATATAGAAGAAACAGAAATAACATCTATATAGTATTAAAAATATAATAAATAAAAAAACACCTCCTCTATTAAAGAGGAGGTGTTTTTTATAGTGTAATACTAGTTAGAGTTTACTAGTTCTCTAATTTTTTCTTTTATTTCTTCTTTATGGTTTCCATTTGGAATATACTTTACACAATATTTATCGACAGGAACTTCCCATTTTAAATGATTAAATACATCTTCAATATCTTTTATAGCTCCTGCCGCCCAGCCATAAGATCCGAATGCAAATCCAATTTTATTATGAGGAGCTAGTCCTTTCATATAGCATAAGAAAGCTGCAATGTTAGGCATAATTTGATTATTAAGTGTAGGGCTACCTATTAAAACATATTTGGCATCAATTATATCGCTAATTAGATCTGATATATGATTTACCTTTACATCTCTTAGAATTGTTCCAATGCCCTGCTCTTCTAGCTCTTCAACTGCAAATCTAGCAAGTTTTTCTGTAGATCCCCACATACTATCATATATTACAACAGCTTTGTTTTTATATTCAGCTTTTGCCCAGCTATCATACAGAGAAATTATTTTTGCAACTTCTTCACCTTGCCATACACATCCATGAGATGGTGCAATCATTTCTATTTCTAAACCACTTAAAGCTTCTAGAGCTTTACCAGCTTGTCTAGCGAATGGATACAAAATATTTGCATAGTATCTTTTTGCTTCATCATAAACTATATCTATAGGGTTATCTTTAGCGAATAGTTTATCTGTAGCTATATGTTGACCAAAACCATCGTTAGATAGCAATAGTTTATCTTCTGCTACATATGTAACCATTGAATCCGGCCAATGCAACATTGGAGTTTGTACAAATGTTAAATTTCTTTTACCAATGTTTAGAGTATCTCCAGATTTAACAGTTTGGATTTTCCAATCAGCTACATTATAGTGTTCTTTTAACCCCATAGAGGCTGCCATATTTGTTACTACTGTAGCATTTTTTGCAAGTTTTAAAACTTCAGGCATTGCTCCAGAGTGATCCATTTCCACATGGTTACAAACTAAATAATCAATATCTTCTAAATTAACTAAAGATTTAACTCTATCTATTAAGTCATTAGAAAAAGGTTCTTTTACTGTGTCAACAAGAGTTATTTTTTCATCCATTATTAGATAAGCATTATAGCTTGTTCCTCTTGCAACTTCATAACCGTGAAAGTTTCTGATGTTCCAGTCTCTTGCTCCAACCCAATGTATGTCTTTTTTAATTTCAATTGTGTTCATTTGTTTTCTCTTTTCTATATCTTATTTGCTCTAAGAATATAAACTAAAAATATAAAAAAGGCAATAGAAAAAATCTCTGGAAATTAATTCCAGAGACTTAAAATTTTCTAAAATAGATCTCTCTATTTATTTTTTTAGTAGATTACTCAACTCACTAGGAAATAAAATTATTTTCTGTGATGGAGAAGAAGAAATATCTTTGATTGTTTGTAGAGTTTTAAGCTGTACTGTAATAGGGCTTTGTTCTAGTGTTTGAGCAGCTTCTAGCATTTTTTTGGATGCTTCAACCTCACCTGATGCAGCAATTACAAGAGCTCTACGATTTCTCTCTGCTTCTGCTTGTTTAGCCATAGCTCTTTTCATATCTTCTGGAAGTTCTACTTCTTGAACATTAATTGACTCTACATCAATACCCCATTTATCGGTTGCTTCATCAACTATTTGCTTAATTTCTTCCCCTATTCTCTTTCTTTCACTTAGAGTTGTATCTAAATCATTTGTCCCAATCACATCTTTAAGTGCTGATTGAGTTAATTGAGTAACAGCAAAGAAATAATTGCTAATTTTAATTACAGCATCTTCAGGTCTTTTAACCTTGAAATAAACAACAGCATTAATGTTTACAGGAATGTTATCTTTTGTCATAACTTCTTGTTTAGGTATGTCTGTTGTGATAATTCTAACATCAACTTTTTTCATTGTTTGTATTCCTGGTATAATCCATCTTAGCCCAGCCTCTTTAGTTTGAGAGTATTTACCTAGAGTAAAAACTACACCTTTTTCGTATTGCATAACTAGCCTGAAACCACTAATTAAAACCATGAATACTGGAAATAGTAAAACTATAAATCCCATAATATTGCCTCCTTTTTATATTAAACTAATTTAAACATAGTATTTTTATAAAAAAATGTAAAGACTAAAATAATAAAAAAACCTAGTGAAATTCTCACTAGGTTTTCTTAATTTTTTAAAAAACGATTTATGTTAGAAAATAGGCGAATAGAAATTAAGCTTGTTATAGATAATACTACTTTAGCGAAATTTCTACCGCATATTTTTCACAAAAATTATTTTTTATTTTTTAATGTTGCATGAGCAGCTGCAAGTCTTGCAATTGGAACTCTGAATGGAGAACATGATACATATGTTAATCCTGTTCTATGACAGAAGTCAATAGAAGAAGGTTCACCACCGTGTTCACCACAGATACCAACTTTCATACCTTCTCTTACAGATCTACCTTTTTCTTTACCCATAGCAACTAATTGTCCAACACCATCTTGATCAAGAGCTACAAAAGGATCTTTAGCGATAACTTTTTTCTCTTTATATTCAGGTAAGAACATACCAGCATCATCTCTAGAGATACCGAATGTTGTTTGAGTTAAGTCGTTAGTTCCGAATGAGAAGAACTCAGCACCAGCTTCAGCAATTTTATCAGCCATTAAAGCAGCTCTTGGAAGCTCAATCATTGTACCTACTAGGTATTCAAATTCAGTTCCTGTTTCTGTCATAACTTCTTTAGCTACAGCATCAACAACAGCTTTAATTGTTTCAAATTCACCAGTCATAGATACTAATGGAACCATAACTTCAGGGATGATTGTAGAGCCAGTTTCTTTCATAACATCAGCAGCAGCTGTAAAGATAGCTCTTGCTTGCATTTCTGAAATTTCTGGATATGTTACACCAAGACGGCAACCTCTATGACCTAACATAGGGTTAGATTCATGTAGTTGTTCCATTTTAGCTTTAACAACACTTACATCAACACCCATAACTGAAGCTAGTTCAGCTTGTTCAGCATCTGTATGTGGTAAGAATTCATGTAGAGGAGGATCTAGTAATCTAATTGTTACAGGAAGACCTTCCATAATTTTGAATAGTTCTACGAAGTCAGCTTTTTGCATTGGTAGTAATTTAGCTAGAGCAGCTTTTCTACCTTCTAAATCTTCAGCAAGAATCATTTCTCTAACTGCGATAATTCTTTCAGTATCGAAGAACATGTGTTCTGTTCTTGCAAGACCAATTCCTTCAGCTCCGAATTTTCTAGCTGTAGCAGCATCAACTGGAGTTTCAGCATTTGTTCTAACTTTAAGAGTTCTGATTTCATCAGCCCATCCCATTAGAGTTCCGAAATCACCTGTTAGTTCTGGTTCTAGAGTAGCTACTTCACCAGCCATAACTTCACCAGTTCCACCATCAATAGTGATAACTTCACCAGCATTTATAACTGTTCCGTTAACTGTAATTTTTCTACCAGCATAGTCGATAGAGATTTCACCAGCACCAGCAACACAAGGACAACCCATAGATCTAGCAACAACAGCAGCATGAGATGTCATACCACCTTTAGCTGTGATAACACCTTTAGAAGCATGCATACCTGTGATGTCTTCTGGAGATGTTTCAACTCTACATAGAACTACATTAATTCCTTCAGCAGCTTTTTCTTCAGCTTCTTCAGCAGATAGAACTAAGATACCGTTAGCAGCACCTGGAGATGCTGGAAGACCTTTTGTTAATACTACTTTTTCAGCATTTGGATCTAGTGTTGGGTGAAGTAATTGATCTAGAGAAGCTGGATCTACTCTTAGAATAGCTTCTTCTTTAGAAATTAGACCTTCGTTAACCATATCGATAGCAATTTTTAAAGCAGCAGCAGCTGTTCTTTTACCAGTTCTTGTTTGTAGCATGTAAAGTTTACCTTGCTCCATTGTGAACTCAATATCTTGAACATCTGTATAATGTTGCTCTAGTTTATGTCTAATATCGTTTAATTGTGCATAAGTTTCTGGCATTTCTGTTTCCATTGAAGGAAGATCACAACCAGCTTTTTGTTTTCCGATTTCATCTAATTGATGAGGAGTTCTAATACCAGCAACAACATCTTCACCTTGAGCATTTACTAAGTACTCACCGTAGAAGTAGTTTTCACCTGTAGATGGGTTTCTTGTGAAAGCAACACCAGTTGCACAGTCTTCACCCATGTTACCGAATACCATAGTTTGAACATTAACAGCTGTTCCCCATGCATCATCGAAATCATTTAGTCTTCTGTAGAATACAGCTCTTTCTGTCATCCAAGAACCGAAAACAGCTCCGATAGCAGCCCAAAGTTGTTCTTTAGGATCTTGTGGGAATGATTTACCTGTTTCTTTTTCATAGTAAGCTTTGTATTCTTCACATAATTCTGCTAAATCTTCAGCAGTTAATTCTGTATCAAATTCAACACCTTTAGCTTCTTTTTTAGCTTCTAACATAGCTTCGAAGTCATGGTGTTCTAGACCCATAACAACATCTGAGAACATTGTGATGAATCTTCTATATGAGTCATATGCAAATCTTGCACCAGCTTTTTCCGCAACAGCTTTAACAGCAATGTCGTTTAAACCTAAGTTTAGAACTGTATCCATCATACCTGGCATAGAAGCTCTAGCACCTGATCTAACTGATAAAAGTAGAGGATTACCTTCAGTACAACCGAATTTTTTACCTGTAACTTCTTCAACTTTAGCGATAGCTGCTACAACTTGAGAATCTAGTTCTGCTGGATAGTTTTTATCGTTTTCGTAGTAAGCAGTACAAACTTCTGTTGTTACTGTAAATCCTGGAGGAACTGGAAGTCCAATTTTACTCATTTCAGCAAGGTTTGCACCTTTACCACCAAGTAAATTTATGAATTCTTTTGAAGATTCGCCTTCTGAAATTCCAGGACCGAATGTGTATACCCATTTAGTCATTTTTTATATTTTTCCTTTTCTTTTTGTATTATTATAAAATATGAAAGCACATATTAAATAATAATCTTTAATTTTAAAAAAAGTCCTTATAAAAAAGAGAAAATAAAACATCGACAGGCTATTTGCTTATCGATATTATTATTTTAAATAACTCTTTTAAATTAAGAACTTATCTCTTAACACTAACCTTTTATACTATATAGAGTAAAAAATCAAGTAAAAAAAGGAAAGTTTTTTACTTGATTTTTAGTATTTTTAATCAGATATATCAAATATATATGCTATTTATGGATTTGGAGTTAATTCTTTAGCCTCTTTACCAACTATTTCAGGCTTTACCAATCCAAGCCATCTCATTTTTACTTTAACAGTATCCCCTTTGTCATAGTTTGCTGGATTTTCGTAATCTTTTTCGTTGATGATAACTTTTTCAAGATCTCCGTCTTTATCTACACTTACCTTGTATTGAGTACCGTTAACCATTCTTATGTTGCTTTCTCTATTGTCAATTTCATTACCAATGAAAGCTCCTATAGCTGTTACTGCAACAGTCCCACCAACTTTTTTCTCTGTATGACGACTATTTTTAGTTACTACAAGCCCTGTTACAAGCCCTGTTCCAGTACCTACAGCTAGCCCTGTGTGGCTTTTTTTCTCTTTTATTTTAATGGGATAAGCATCAGTAATATGACCTGTATAAATTGATGTGCAACCTGATAACAATAAAGCTGTGCTAAGTATGATTTTTTTCATTAACTTCCTCCTTTATATTGATTCGTTATTCTCTTTATATCATGTTTTATTAAAAAATCAATTAAATCATTTGTTTTTTTATTCTTGATTATTTTAATATTTTTTTGTTAAGATATTTAATGTCAAAAAGTAAAACTAAATATTAGGGAGAAATTAATATGAATTTAAAAGGAACTCAAACAGAGAAAAATATTATGGCTGCATTCGTTGGAGAATCACAAGCTCGTAATAGATATACATATTATGCTAGTGTTGCTGGTAAAGAAGGGTATAAAAAGATTCAAGCAGTATTTGAAGAAACAGCTAACCATGAGAAAGAGCATGCTAAAAGATTATTTAAGCTTTTAGAAAGAGATGGAGATGATATCGTGATTGAAGGTGGAGCTCAACCTACTGTTTTTGGTGATACATCTACTAACCTTAAAGCTTCTGCTGAAGGTGAACATCATGAAAACTCTGAAATGTATCCTGATTTTGCAAAAGTTGCAAAAGAAGAAGGATTAGAGGAAATAGCAAGTATTTTCTTAGCAATTGCTGAAGCAGAAAAATACCATGAAAGAAGATTTAGAGCTTTGCAAAAGAAAGTAGATGAAGGGTCTATGTTTAAAGCTGAAGAAGCTGTTGTTTGGAAATGTAGAAACTGTGGTTATCATACAACTGATATGATGAACGAAGCTCCAGAGAAATGCCCTGCTTGCAACCATCCAAAAGCTCATTTTGAAATTGCAATAAGAGATTTCTAAAGAATTAAATTATATATTTTTAATAAAAAGCACTCTTTTAAAAGAGTGCTTTTTTAATATTCAGGCTTTTCATCTGATGTGTTTTTTGACTCTGTATGTTTTATATGAATATCTTCCGCATGTTTTTTATTTTCTTCAGTTAAAATCTCATCGATACGATTTGCATCAATTATTTTCCCTAGTCCTGTTTTTTTATTGTGTCTTTTTCTGCTCATAATGCTATCCTCCTATTTTGTTATGATAGCACTATTAATTTAATAAATCAAATTAGCAAAATATTATATCTTGATTAATTAATTTAATTAATATATAAGATAAAGTATGAAATTAGATTACAAGAATACAGATAGTTTTTTAAAAAGCATACCTGCAAATATAAAAGCAGTGTTAGTTTATGGTCCAGATGAAGGTCAGGTTAGAGAAAAAATACACACTATATCTAAATTAATAGTGGAAGATTTAAGTGATCCTTTTAATGTTGTGGATATTACTTCAGCAGAAGCTTGTGATAGTGGAGCTAGAATATCTGATGAAATGAACTCTATGTCTCTAATGGGAGGTAGAAAGCTAATTAGAATAGGTGGAGCCGATAAATCTTTAAAATCATCTATTGAAAATGCATTAGCTGATTATGATGGAGATAATTTTCTTATAATTGAAGGTAAAGAGTTATCACCCTCTTCACTTGTAAGAAAAATGTTTGAGACTTCAAAAAATATGGCTTCTTTAGCTTGCTATATTCAAGATGAAAGAAATTTGAGCTATTCAATACCTAAAATAATGTCTAAATTAGGTAAAACATTGGAAAGAGATGCTGTTCAGTATTTGAGCTCTTGTTTAGTTGGAGATTCTGGATCTGTTAGTTCTCAATTAGAAAAGCTGGCTATTTATGCTGGAGATAATAAATTAATTACTCTAGAAGATGCAAAAGCTTGTATTATTGATAGCTCAGATGTTTCTATTGAAAAGATAGCTCAAAAAGCTGCCGGAGGTGATTTCTCTGGTTTAGAAAAAGATTTAGCAAAGAGTTTTGCAGAAGGTATTACATCTGTTGCAATATTAAGAGTTTCTCAAAACTATTTTAAGAAACTTCATTTAGTTAAGAGCCAGATTGAAGAAGGTAAATCTGTAGATGAGGCTCTAAAATCATTGAGACCGCCTCTTTTCTTTAAAGATAAGCCTGTGTTTTTAGGACACTTAAATAAGTGGAGCTCTAAAAGAATAATGTCTGCTATAAATGGGTTAATAAAAGCTGAAACATTGTGTAAAAAAACAGGATATCCTACAGAGATTGTTTGTTCTCATACATTGCATTCAATCGCAAAAATAGCTAGAAGATAAGGTTTTTATTTATATTATTTCTGTGTATTCTTGATTATACCTGTTTGTTACTTCCCCTCTTTCTATTCCGTCATTCTGAACGGACACACTTGTGTGGTGGTGAAGAATCTCATTGTGCTACTGGATATAAATTAAGATTACACAAGCATGAAAAGATTTTTCGACTCCTTGCAGTCGCTCAAAATGACATTACTATTTTCCTCAGCCGGTCACTCTTATGAGAATAGTGAAGAAGAATCTCACTGTGCTACTGGATGTAAATTAATATTCCACAAGCATGAAAAGATTCTTCCTTACACTCAGAATGATGGGGAAAGCAAGAACCAATAGTAGAGCTATTCCGCGATTAAAGCATTATTACCCTTCTCTATAGCAACTAAACCACTACGAGCAGTCTCTACAAAATCAGTTTCTAATTCTTCTCCAAATTTAGATATTATGTGATGATCATCTATTAATTTAAATATAACTAGACCATCTGTTTTATCAATTTGTATAGCATCATACTTATCAGCTATACTATGAGCATTTTCTGTATCTTTTGTTTTGATATAAGCAAGCTCAGAGTAAAATCCATTTTCTTCATGTAGCTCTTTAGCTGAATGCACAGGAATGATTTTTTCAACTTTAGATATCATTTGTTTAGCTTCAATTTCTGTTACAGCAGTAGTTATAGTTATCCTAGACAAGGTATCCTCAATATTAGCAGTATCAACATTTAAGCTATCTATGTTATATCCTTGAGCTGAAAATAAACCTACTACACGGCTTAGAACTCCTGGTTCGTTGTCAACAATAATAGATATTGTATTATTCTTCTTTTTCATATCTTTTTCCTTTTATTTTTGTTCAAATCTCGTTCGAGTAGTCGCACCTACGACACACTCGATTTTCTCAATCTAAAAGAAAAAATCTTATGAAAAAGCCTTTTAAAACTTGGTGTATATATTTGCATCTCCATATCTTTTTCCTTTTATTTTTGTTCAAATCTCTTTCGAGTAGTCGCACCTACGATACATTCTAGTGGTCGTAGATTACTTAATAACTTATTTCTCTCTTATAATCATTTCATTATGACCTTTCCCTGGAGGAATCATTGGTAATACATTTTCAGCAGGATCTACCATAACTTCTAATATAAATGGCTTGTCAGAGCTTAACATTTTTTCAATACCCTCTTCTAGCTCTTCTTTTGTGCAGATAAGAGCTCCATCAGCATGGTATGCTTTAGCTAGTGCTTGAAAATCAGGTAGAGTGGATGTATCAAATTCAGTTTCTGAATATCTTTCTTCAAACATAAGTTCTTGCCATTGTCTAACCATCCCTAATCTAGAATTATTTAAAAGAACAATTTTGATTGGTAATCCATAGTTAACAGCAGTTGCTATTTCTTGTATATTCATTTGGAAAGAACCTTCACTAGTGAAGCATATGTTTGCTGAATTTGGTTTTGCAAATGCCCCTCCAATACAAGCTGGTAATCCAAAGCCCATAGTTCCAAAACCTCCAGAGCTTAACCAGTGGTTTGGCTTGTCTATTTTGAAGTATTGAGCAGTCCACATTTGATGTTGTCCAACATCTGTAGAAACAACTGTATCTATATTTTTTTCATAAGTTATATCAGATATTTTTTCTATAACATATTCTGGTTTTATAATTTCAGATTTTTTATCATAATACAGGCTATCTTTAGCTTTGAACTCTTCAATTTTTGACCACCAATCTTTACGGTTAGTGTCAAAATCATTTATATTGATTTCTTCCATAATATGTTGAAGAGTTTCATAAACATCTCCTACAATACCTAGATATGCTGGAACAACTCTATTGATTGATACTGGATCGATATCAATGTGTATAATTTTTGCATTAGGAGCAAATTTATCCAATTTACCAGTAATTCTATCCGAGAATCTTGATCCAATTGCTAAGATTAAATCTGCTTCATGCATAGCCATATTTGCTTCATATGTTCCATGCATACCTAACATTCCTAAGAAGTTTTTACCTCTTGCTGGATAAGCTCCTAATCCCATTAAAGTAAGAGTAGTTGGAATATTTAAAGTATTAGAGAAATCTTGTAAAACTTGACAAGCTTTAGGGCCAGAGTTAATAACCCCTCCTCCAGCATATATTACTGGCTTTTTAGAGCTCTTAAGCAAATCAATAGCTTCTTTGATTTGAGCTTTAGATATAGCATCTAGCTCTTTATTAGTTTTATAAGACTTTCTAGAAGAGTATTCAATATTTTGATAATTAACTTCTTCTACTTGTAAGTCAGATGGTATATCAATTAAAACAGGTCCAGGTCTTCCTGTAGATGCTAAATGGAAAGCTTCTTTTATAATGTGCTCTAAATCATTCACATCAGTAACTAAATAGTTATGTTTAGCGATAGATCTTGTGATTCCTGCTGTGTCAGCTTCTTGGAAAGCATCAGTACCTATTAGGTTCCTGCTTACTTGCCCTGTTATGCAAACAAGAGGTGTAGAATCTATATAAGCATCATTTATTCCTGTTATAGTATTTGTTGATCCCGGTCCAGAGGTTACTAAAACACAACCAACTTTACCACTAGTTCTAGCATATCCTTGAGCCATATGCACAGCACCTTGTTCATGTCTTGGGAGAATGTGTTTGATTTTATTTTGTTTAAATAATTCATCGTATATTTTTATAACTCTACCACCAGGGTAACCAAATATAGTATCTACTCCACAATCTTCAAGTGTTTTTAATAGTAATTCTGCTCCGTTCATAAAATCTTCCTTTTTTGTTTTTATTAAAAAAACGAGCTCTTTTATTGGCTCGCTTGCATTTTGTTTTTGAAAAATAGAAAAACTACCTATACAAGCTCTGCTTAAATAGGACTAGTAAATTTGTAATTGTTGCATTCTTTTTTCTCATAACAAACAACATTATAAATAAATAAATGGAAAAGTCAACATTTTATTTTATTCTATTTTTGTTTATTTTTAGCATTGTTTCAAAGTTATCATCTGGAGATGATTTCTGTCTGCGAATATGTCCGCATTTTTGACATTCTTGAATAATTACGAATCCATCTCTAGTTTGCTCTACAGAAGTAGGTTTCATTAATCCATGACAGTTGCAAGCTCTATCACCTGGGTTTATATCAACATGCTTAGAGTATAAACAGTTAGGACAATGGTTTGTATATCCATTACCTTTTACAGTTGCTCCACAATTTCCACATTCAAAATCTTCAATGACTCTAGTAAATTTTTTACTCATAAGATATATCACCTCTATTGTCTTCCCATTCATAATATAGTTTGGAGTAAACTGCTATATTTCTAAACTCGCCTTCCCCTTCCATATAATATGAAGCCTGCCTTAACACCCCCTCGAAAGTGTAGTCGTTCTTTTCAGCAACAGATATTGATGCATAATTATCTACATCGGCTTTAATTACCATTCTATTTAAGCCTCTGTTAAAAAAGATGTCTTCTATAACTTTAACTGCTTCTGTCATATAACCATTGCCAGCATATTCAGAGTCTATCCAGTATCCAAGTTCACCAGAATCTCTTACATAATTTATTTTTCTTAATTCGATAACTCCTATAAGCTCTTTTTTTAAATAGATTCCATACAAAGCATCAGTTTTATTTGCCCAATCTTCTTCTTTGCCCTTTAAAAAGTTATAATTATCTTTATATGTTTTATTATAATGAACCCATTGTATCCAAGGTAACAAATGTTGACGGTTTTTCTCAATTTTAGAGAATAAAACCTTAGCTTGTTCTTCTGAGCAGTCTAATTTGCGGAGAATAATTCTCTCTCCTTTAATAATCTTTCTAAATGGTTTTCTTAACATATTTCAATTCTTAATTATTATTTTTTTATTATAAATAGTATATATTTTGCCTTATGTCAAATTTATATTATATTTTAGCTTAGGCAAAGGTTGATGAATCAACTAATACAAATAACTAAAATAGTATTTTAAATTAATTTAGATGAAAGTTAAAACCCCTCGCTATACATTTAAGTATTGCAATGGGGTTTTAATCTTTTAAAATAAGTTAAGAATAAAATGCTATTTAACTTCCCAAGATGTAGAGATATTTACTTTAACTTCTTCGTCTTTAGTTTGTATGTTAATAGGAGAACTATCTTCCATCATATCGCTTTTAGCCATACTCATAACAGCAGATCTGTTCATATAGTAAGGGGCTGGCTGGCTAAATGAGGTGTTGTCGTTAGCTGTTAGCATTTTAGCTACTTTCAATCCAGCAGAAGTAGCTATAATATCAGCTTTAGCTTTAGCATTTGATACTGCTTTACCTAAGCAAGACATTTTTGAATCTTCTAGTTTTTTTGTTGAGATGTATGTATAGAAATTATTAATAGATACTTCTTCAAAAGTTGTTGCTTTAGTTATTATTATACCAGCATAGTCTTTTTCTTGCATTGGTATTACAACATCTAGAGTAATTTCAGCTTTAAACCCATTTCTTTTATATTTTCTGTCTTTTTCATCCCAATATTTATCTTCAAAAACAGATATATTATTTGTATCCATTTCTAAGCCAGATACACTAAGAGATTTTATATATTGTTCCAGAGATAAATTCTTAGACTTTGTCTTCTCTAAAGAGTTTTGAGATGATGCTTTATCAAAGCTAGATATTTTTATACTTACTTTAATTTTATCGCTCTTTACTTTAGCAATACAAGTCCCTTTTGTAGATATACTTCTTGTTATGTTTTCTTTTGCTGATTTCATCATAGCATTTGCATTTGTTGTAATTGCAAATACAGCAACAGCTGTTAATAGTATTTTTTTCATATTTTAGCTCCCTTATTTTATATTTATTATATTAAAAGAAATAACAAATTATATCTGTTTTGTAAAGATAAAACTACTATATGGATCTAATATCTTCTTTCACCATTTTTTCAACCAATTCTTTAAAGCTAGTTTTAGGTTCCCAATCCAATAGTTCCTTAGCTTTTGAAGAGTCTCCTTTTAGGTGATGAACATCTATTGGTCTAAATAAGTCCAAATCTATCTGGACATAAGTTTTACCAGTTGTAGAGCAAATCCCAATTTCATTTTCATCTTTGCCTTGCCATTTTATATTAATTCCGATTGCTTTAAAAGCTTCTTCGGCAAAATCTCTTACAGAGTGGGAAACTCCTGTAGCAATTACAAAATCATCTGCTTCTTTGTGCTGTAAGATTTTCCACATTGCTTCAACATAATCTTTAGAGTATCCCCAGTCTCTTTTTGCATTTAAATTTCCTAATTTTAATACTTCATTGCTCCCGTTATGTATTCTTGCTACTGTCGATGTTATTTTATGCCCTACTCCCATTTTATCTTTTCTTGGGCTTTCATGATTAAATAATATTCCGTTTGCAGCGAATATATTATAGCTTTCCCTATATATTTTCGTTGTGAAATATGCTGCTAACTTTGCAATTCCATAGGGTGATTTAGGAGCAAAGTTAGCTTTTTCATTCTGAAACTTACTTTCTGTGTTGCCAAAAATTTCAGAGCTAGATGCTTGATAGAATTTTATATCCAGCTCAGACAGTTTTATAGCTTCTAATAATCTTAAGCAACCTAGAGCATTTACATCTGTAGTGTACTCAGGTTTCTCAAAACTTACTTTTACATGAGATTGTCCTGCAAGGTTATAAACTTCGGTTGGTTTGATATTCTTGATTACTTTTAATAAATTAAAGCTATCAGACACATCTCCATAATGTAGAGTTATATCATCTAACAAGTGAAGTATTCTAGCTTTATTACAACTTGATGATTTCCTTATAAGTCCATGAACTTCATAACCTTTTTCTATTAATAGTTCTGATAAATAAGACCCATCTTGCCCTGTTATTCCTGTTATTAATGCTACTTTTCTTTTATTCACTATCTATATTTTCCTTATAAAATAAAACGGTTTCTTTTATACCTTTTTCCAATGAGATTTTTGGCTCCCAACCAAAATTCACCATTTTTTGATTACATGTTAACTTTGCGGTTATCCCCTCTGGCTTATCTAAATTGTGATGAAATTTACCTTTATAACCCAAAATATTAGTCGTAATTTGATAAATTTCATTAATACTATAATCTTTACCCCAAGAGCAATTAACAATTTGAGGCATACTATGTATATTATTTGCACAGTACCAAATAAAATCAGCTAAATCTCCAGCATAGAATATTTCTCGTCTATTCTTACCAGTTCCCCATATTTCTACAGATTCCTCATTGTTTTTGATTGCATTATATATTTTTTTAATTACAGCCGGCATAAAATGAGATTTTTCTATATCGAACTTATCGTATTTGCCATAAAGGTTAACGGGGATTATAGTTTTATAGTTTACAGAGTATTGTTTGCTAGCAAAATCACAAGCTTTTAAGGCTGAGTTTTTCGCTAGAGCATATCCCTCACAGTCTTTATCAAGAGCTCCGGTGAAGAGGTATTCTTCTTTTAATGGATTGTTAGACTCAACAGGATAAGCACAACAAGTGGATAGATTAATTAAATTTTTAATACCTGCCTCTTTTGCTGCTCTTATTAGATTTAAGCCTATGATAGAGTTATCTACAAGAAATCCAAACATATCTTCTTTGTTAGCCTTAATACCTCCGACTTTTCCTGCGGTGTGTATTATTAAATCTGGTTTATGCTCTTTTAAAAAAGAGATTATATCTCTATAATTTAAAAGATTTAAATCTTTTGATGTTGGAGTTAATAACTCCACATTATTTGGAGCTTTTTCTAATACATTTCTCCCTACTAGACCGGAAGCTCCAGTTATATATACTCTCATGAGACAATCCTTATTTATTAAAAGCTTATCCCTCCCCTTTTTGTATAATAATTGTTTTTATATATGATAAAAAATGTTTTTTCAACAAAAAAGATTAAAATAGCTTGACAAAGTTAAAGTAGCATGTTATAAATTCGAAATATTCAGAAAGAATATAAGAATTATTATATTATCGCGGGATGGAGCAGCATGGTAGCTCGTCAGGCTCATAACCTGAAGGTCATAGGTTCAAATCCTATTCCCGCAACCAATAAAGAAAAGGTCGAACAAAGTTCGATCTTTTTTTTATTTATTATGAGGATATGAGTTGCCCCGTACTTTCGAGTGATAACGAAGAAAGAGGTTCACAATTGTTCTTCATTTCCCAAGATAGTTCTCTGAGCTTGTCGAGGGGCTATCGCAGGAAATGTTAGAAATTGCAACTTTTGAAGGGCTAAAAGCCCTGATAAAAGTAAATTCTATTCCCGCAACCAATAAAAACAAGGACTTAGAGAAATCTAAGTCCTTTTTTGTTTTTCCGTTTGCTATCTATTTACTACTTTTGAGATTAAGTTATGTTAAAATTTACTATATAATCTTGTATTATTGTTTTACTTATAGTATTTATATATAAATATATCTTATATGAGTGTTGAAAGGAAAAAATATGATTTACATTGTGAAAAATGATAACAAACTGCTTTTAAAATATCAGACTAATTCTTGGGTGCAGAATAAATTAGAGAAAGAAAATAAGGTAACCATATGTAGGACCTTTACATTTAAAGATAGTGATTGCATAGAAGGATTAATAGATAGGGATGAAGATGAACATTTATATCAAGATGAAAAAGAATATACTTTTATATTAGGAGAATTAAAAAATTCTTATTATGTAATAGATAAACGTATATTAGATATTGACTTTAATTTATTAATAGAAAAAAGTATGGAGATTTGGAAAAACGATTTTTATTCTGAAAATCCTAATCAATATAAAATATCTATTTTTAAAAAAATAAATAAATTAGTTGATGAGCCTATAATAATTGGTGGTAAATTAGAAAATTCTATTCCAATAAAAGATTTTAAAAATTTTGTGCAAAAATTTCCCAATAAAACTGAACTAACACTATATTCTCATGCCAGAATTACTAATGTTTTAAGTGAGTACTTTGATACGATGGAAGATTCTGATAAAAAATTACAAAATTTTTTAAATAAAAAAAATCTTGTGGAGAAAAGTAATAATATAGTAAATTTTGATAAGTATGAGCTTAAAAAATATGTTTATATATCTGAAGAGATTAAAAAGATGCTTAGAAATCCAAATAGATATTCTGAAAAACAATGGCAAAATTTAATGATTGAGTTTTTACTAATTATTTATCCTAAATATATAGGGGTTTTAGATAATGTAAATATAAAGGATTTTTATTCAAATCCCAAAAAAACTACAAATAGATATATAGATATTGCTTTATTAGATAGTAATGGTAATGTTGATATTATAGAAATTAAAAAGCCAACTGGTAATAGTATTATATCGTCAGGTAAATATAGAGATAATTATACACCTAAGAAAGAGCTTTCTGGAACGGTTATGCAAATAGAGAAATATTTATTCCATTTAAATAAATGGGGCTTAAAAGGAGAGGAATATCTTAACAAAAAATATGCTGATAAATTTAATAATGAAATTAAAATCAAAATAACAAATCCAAAAGGAATAATTATATTAGGTAGAGATAAATGTTTTACAGATGAGCAGTTATTTGATTTTGAAATTATGAAAAGAAAATATGCAAATGTTATAGACATTCTTACTTATGATGATTTATTAAGGAGATTAGATAATATAATATCTAAGTTTTCAATATAAATATAATAGCTTTAGAAAGAAAAGATATTTTTATGTTTTTTCATAAATACTTGCAATTTAACAAACTTTAATATAAAATATATTTATATATTAAAAACAAGGGGTTTTGTTATGAAAATTACAATGGTAAAGAAGAATACCGAGACAAAAGAACGCCAAAATAAAGAGTTAGAAGGAAATGAAGATACTTTAGTTTCTATGCTTCAGCATGTTATAGAAAGCGACTCTTATAGAGAAGTACAAGGAAAACTTGGTGAGATTATGCTTTTTGAAATTGATAATGACAGCTCTCAGGAAGAAGCAGAATCTTTATATGGTAAGCTTTTAGAAAAAATTGTTAAGAGTGATAAAATAGATAACTATGTAGATGCTTGGTTTTTACAAAATGGAAAAGAAGTTTTAACTTTTGAAAAAGACGAAAGATATGGTTATTTTTCAACTAATTATTATGAAAGAATTTCAGGTAAAACAGAATTTTGTGATTTAAGTTTATTTGAACCTAAGAGCTTTAAATCTCTTCCTATTCCTGATCATAAAGATCCTAAAAAGTCAAGGGAAGCAATGAGAAAATATAATCCTATTGGAATTAGTTTATAAGAGAATTAAAAATATATGCCTCAAAAAAAAGAAATGTTGATTTATTTATATGCTGGAGATGGCGCAGAGGCAAGCTGTATTGAGAATACAGAAGATTGGTTAAGAAAATATCTTAATGAAACTAATACACAATCAAATATAGCATATAAAATAAAAAGAATTACTTCAGAAGAAGTTGAAAATGATGCTTTAAAAAATGAAAAGCCTGATGTTCTTTTCATGCCTGGAGGCAATGCTACTAAATATAGCAAAGATCTAAAAGGCGAAAGTATTCAAAAAATAAGAGATTTTGTTCAAGATGGGGGAATTTTTCAAGGTATATGTGCTGGTGCTTATTTTGCTTCTGAATTGTTTTATTATGAAAACCCTAAAACTGGAAATAAAATAGAATTATCTTCAGAGCAAGATGAAGTTCTAGGAGTAAATTATGTAATGGCAACATCTGAGCCTCATGAACATTTGAAAGAAGCTAAAATTAAAGATGGGTGTCAAGTAAAAGTTAAATACGATAACAACAGAAAAGATAAATTTGTTCAAGTTTATTATAATAGAGGTCCTTATTTAACAAATTTAAAAGACGGAATCAATCCAAAAGGAATATATGCTGATATATATGAAGGAGAAGTTGCTGTAGCGGAAAATAATTATGGAAGAGGTAAAGTGGTTGTTTCTGGTGTTCATCCTGAATTTAAAGCAAGTCAATTAGAAAATGTTCCCTTTTTAAGCGAAAAGATAAATGATACCACACCCGAACAACAAAGAGATTTAGATCATTTTAGTAGAACTGTAGTTTTAAAGCATATGCTTGATAAGTATATATCTTTAGATAAAAAATTAGATTTAGAAAACACTAGCAAAGCTAAAGAACTAAATGAACAGTTATCTAAAATGAAAGGATCTAATCCAACAGAGGCAATATCTACATCTCCTAAAGTAGAATCTCAAACTCCAGCTCCATCTGAAAAACCTAAGCAACAACCTTTGCAATCTCCTAAGCCTCCAAAGGCTTAAAAAAAATTATAATGTCAAACTACTTGTTTGTTCCTGAAGTTTGCTTCTAACATTCATAAGTATTTTACCTAAGTTATTTTGACC
>JAOXRX010000096.1 GCA_025800285.1 Alphaproteobacteria bacterium | reverse complement strand
GGCGATAATTTTACAAAACTACTTTTTCACACAATGATTAACATTTTTTCATATCTCTGGCATTTCATCATATTTAGTACTACACTAGTATAAATATAGAAGGACTTGGTAATCCAACAACTGATATTACCGGAAACGATTGATAAATTAAGGCCTTGAGTTTGTAGCTTCCTTCAGTTCAAGAGAATACCGCGAGAGGCTCATGGGAGATCAAGCTTGAACCCCAAAGCAATAGGTTGATGTTATCTATCGAAGGTGACCTCTGGTGGATAAACTTATAAGTTAGGGTTTGTTAAATGCGCTATATAAATACTAAATAAATCGACGGTTCTAGTCAGTTTTCAGCCTTATTAATGGTTTTTTTGCATACATTGCTGAATAAAACTTCTTTTAATTTTAATTTGCCGTGTTTTTTATTAAATATTTATTTATTAAAGATGATCCGTGTTTGCCATAAATACCGGTTAATCAACATGATTACCGGAAAAATACTTTATAAATTTTAAAAAAATCATTCTAAATCATCATTTGTTTGGTTACCATGGATCCTTGTCCTAATTTAAAAATTTTACCCGGATTTTCGGAATTGGATGTGCCGGAATTTAATCCCGCCACCTTTAAAAAGGCCAAGTTAATGCTTGAGGCCCAAAGAGTGTTCAATGTTTGCGAAGAGACGAATAAAAAGCTTATTAAAGCCCAATTGTGCCTGAAATGTCCGTTCAAAAAAATTCTTATAATGTTAACATCTATTTTGATGACCAAAGAAGAATCCCATATATGAATTGCACTTGTGTTTTTTAACAAACCCTAGTTTATCCATTTCACCGCTAGAGTGACGACTTGGGCTTTTAACAAGTCCCTATTCCCAACCTCATATTGATCTTTTCGAATGCTATATGTTTCGAAAAGAATATTTCTTCCAACCTCGGGTCTAAAATAGGAGAATTTCAAAAATGATTCCCGATCAGAGTCCCAATTCGTATCCCTGGTTCCATCGGAACTCTTTCCGATTCAATTTAGAAAGGCCTGTGTGGAACTTTTCATTAAAATTTAAATACAATACCTCAAACCCAAGTTGAAAGACTCTTCAGCCCGGGAT
>JAOXRX010000095.1 GCA_025800285.1 Alphaproteobacteria bacterium | reverse complement strand
GTCATTCTGATTAGCAGAGCGAAGAAGAATCTCACTGTGCTACTGGATGTAAATTCACATTCCACAAGCTCGAAAAGATTCTTCGTTACACTCAGAATGACCTTAATACTTTCCCCAGCCCGTCATTCTGAACGGACACAGTTATGTGGAAGTGAAGAATCTTCTTGTGCTACTGGGTGTAAATTCACATTCCACAAGCTCGAAAAGATTCTTCGTTACACTCAGAATGACGAGAGAATAAGATAGCATAGTGAAAAGATTTTCGACTCCTTGCAGTCGCTCAAAATGACAATAAAAAGAATAGATTTTAAGAAATTTTAGATTATGAAAAAGCCCCTAATTAAAAAATAGATTGTAAGCTTATTTTAGGTGAATTATTTTTGAGCGAAGTGTACATAAAAGTACATGAGCGAAAACCCCAGCTAAAAGCTGGGGCTCGAATAATCATATAAAATGAACTTAAAATCTATTTTTTTTATTGAATCCTGATGGAGCCATTCTACCCACAGAAGCTCTCTTACCTTGCCAAGCAAGTAACTCTGTTTCTGTTCTAGTTCTACTACCAATAGCCCAAGTTAAACCGTCTTCTAATTTAAATGACTTAGCATCAGAAAGTTTAGCTTCTTTATATTTCTGCAAATAAACTCCTTTACCTTTATTCATTTCAGGCAGTTCATCTATAGGGAATAATAATAATTTTCTATTATTACCTACTACAGCTATAGTATCATCTTCAGCATTAACTCTTCTACAAACAGTTAATTTTTCTCCAGATTTAACACCTACAACATTTTTACCATTCTTAGTGCTTGCAATTACATTGTTTTCATTAACAATAAAGCCTTTACCTTCTGTTGTTACAACTAAGAGTTTAGCATTATCCTCATGAACCATTATAGAACTAATTTTGATATCACCATCAACATCAATCATAATTCTAATTGGTTCTCCGAAACCTTTACCCCTAGGGATTTTGTTAGCTTGCAATGTATAGAACCTACCATTTTCTGCTATTAGAATAATTTTATTCGTTGTATTAGCATGAATAATAAACTTCTCTTCATCACCTTCTTTATACTTCACAACAGCATCTTCTTTTGCATGACCTTTAACTGCTCTAATCCACCCCTGTTTAGAATAATAAATTGTAATATTTTCTTTTTCAATGAAAGCCTCAATAGGAACATCAATATCTTCAACAGCATCTGTAATTAAAGACTTTCTTGCTCCAAACTCAGAATTTTCTCCGAATTTTTTATTTATATCAGTGATTTCTGTAGAGATAACTTTCCATTGTTTTTTCTCATCAGCCATTAGAGCTTCTAACTCTAACTTTTCTTCTTCTAATGCAGTATGCTCTTTTTTGATTTCAATCTCTTCAAGTTTTCTAAGAGCTCTCAACCTCATATTTAAAACAGCTTCTGCTTGATTTTCTGTTAAATTAAATTTAGCAATTAAAACCTCTTTTGGTTTGTCTTCTGTCCTAATTATATGAATTACTTCATCAAGATTTAAATAAGCTATTAAGTACCCTTCTAACAACTCTAATCTATTATTGATATTTTTCAATCTATGAGCACTTCTTTTTATTAAAACATTTTGTCTATGCTTTAGAAATGCGACAAGTATCTCTTTTAAGTTCATAACTTTTGGAGTTATACCATCATCTAGAACATTCATATTCATAGAGAATCTTGATTCTAAATCCGTATTTTTAAATAACATTGCCATTAATAAATCAGGATCAACATTTCTACTTTTTGGGACAAGAACCAATCTTATATCTTCTGCTGACTCATCTCTAATATCATCTAACATTGGCAATTTTTTATTATTAATTAAATCAGCAATTTTTTCAATTAATTTTGATTTCTGAACTTGAAAAGGTATTTCTGTAACAATGATTTCATAAGCACCATTTGAACCTTTTTCAATTTCCCATTTAGCTCTAATTTTGAAAGAGCCTTTACCAGTTTTATAAGAGTTAATTATACTTTGCTTACTTTCTGTAATAACACCGCCTGTAGGAAAATCAGGTCCTTGTACAAACTCAAGCAATTCTTCAATTTCTGCTGAAGGTTTCTTTATTAAATGTTTTAATGCTCCACACAACTCTCCAACATTGTGAGAAGGTATATTTGTAGCCATACCAACAGCGATACCAGTTGATCCATTAGCTAGCAAGTTAGGGAATTTTGCAGGTAACACCTCTGGTTCAAACAATTCCCCATCATAAGTTTCTCTTGTACTAACACAATCATCCTCTATCCCTTCTAGTAGATATTCGGCAACATCTGTCATTTTTGCCTCTGTATATCTCATAGCAGCAGCAGAGTCTCCATCAATATTACCAAAGTTACCTTGACCAAAAACTAGTGGATATCTAACAGAGAAATCTTGAGACAATCTAACTAAAGCATCATAAATAGCAGCATCACCATGTGGATGATATTTACCCATAACATCACCGATAATTCTAGCACATTTCTTTGGAGATACATTTGGAGATAATCTTAGCTTATTCATAGTATAAATAATTCTTCTATGAACAGGTTTTAGACCATCCCTTACATCTGGCAGAGACCTAGACATAATAGTAGATAAAGCATATGACAAATATTTTTCTGATAAAATATCTGAGAAAGCTTTTGTTTGTAAATTATCTTGCATATTTTCGTTTAATTCTTCTGCCATTTATTCCATACCTTTTCTAAACTTATCTATAAATCTATTTCTCGCCTCTGGAGTAGTTCTATTTATAGTATTAAAAACTCTTTTCTCTAAAAAATAGCCTGTTAAATTCAATCCGTCAAGTATATCTTGCAATTTTGGAGATTTTTTTTCTATTAAAAACTCTGGCAGAGCAAATAGTTTATCTTTATATTGCTCTCCATCTTCTTTACAAACAGCTTTAGCAGATTTCGGAGAAACATAAATTAGATTATCTTCACAACCACAAGCCACACAGTGAGATAAATCTATTTCAAACCCTAAGCTTTTCAGCAATCCCATTTCCCAAAAAACATAAACCGCCATAAAGTCATCAATATCTAAAGAATCCAACAAGCTAGTTAAGCCATCAAACACAGCTGGATAAGGATGTTTCTCAGGAAGAGTTAAATTACACAAAGAACAAGCTGATTGCAAAGCATAAAGCCTTAATACATCATCCATAAACATCACAAAATGATTTTTAATTAAGTCTACAGAATACAAACTTCCTAGATTGTTTTCATTTTTTGCTCGCCAAGAAAAGCTTATATGATTTCCAGGTTGTATTAAACCTGCCTTCTTTTTAAAAGCTCCTTTCAACAGCCCAGACATTCTTCCGTGATTCTTAGTTAAAATATTAACTATAGCTGAGCTCTCACTATAGTGAGAAACATTTATAATTATACCTTCATCTTCTATATTCATAATGTATTATATAAAATATATTTGAAAGTAAGTCAAAATTTATTTTGAGATTAACTCACCGTTTAACGAGTTAGAAAAAGCTTCTGTAATTTTAACTTCAACTATTTCACCTATTAAACTCTCATCATCAGAATCAGCAAAAACAGATTGATAGTGCTCATCTCTACCGTTGATTTTTCCATCTTCACATTTTTCAACTAAAACTTTAACAGTCTTTCCAATAAAAGATTCATTAAACTCTATTTGGTATTTTTTTATTTCCTCTTGCAGAATAGCAAGCCTTCTTTCTTTTACTTTTTCTGGAATTTGCTCCATTTTCATAGCTGGAGTTACTGGTCTTGGAGAATATTTAAATGAATAACATGTTGCATATTTAACTTCTCCAATTAGCTTAACTGTTTTTTGAAACTCTTCTTCTGTTTCACCAGGGAAACCAACAATAAAATCAGAGGTTATAGCTATATCTGGCCTTGCTTTTTTTACAAGATTTATTTTTTCCATATATTCATCATGAGTATATTGACGGTTCATACTTTTAAGAACTTCATCTCCTCCTGATTGAGCAGGCAAATGCATATATGGCATTAAATTTGGAATTTTACCATGAGCTTCAATAGCTCTGTCTGTCATATCACTAGGATATGAAGTCATATATCTTAACCTTTCAACACCAGGAACATCTGCAACAGCATATAAAAGATCAGCAAAATCACCATCTTCTGCTTTATAGCAGTTTACATTTTGCCCTAATAAGAATATTTCTTTTTTACCATCGCGAATTAATTGTTCTACTTCTTTTATAACATCTTTTACAGGTCGAGAATATTCTCTACCTCTTGTGAAAGGAACTATACAATAAGTACAAAAGTGATTACAACCTTCTTGAATAGCAACATATCCTGTCATAGTTGTAGATATTTGCTCTACAGGTAAAGAATCAAACTTTTCATAAGGTTTAAATTCTATATCAACAATTTTCTCATCTTTAAGGTTTGCAATTAGCTCTGGTATTTTATGATACATATGAGTTCCAACTACAATGTCAGCAACTGTATTTTTAGTTATTCTTTTATGTTCAACTTGAGCGACACAACCAGCAACAATTATAATCGCTTCTGGATTTGTTTTCTTTAATCTACCCAAAAATGAGAATAATTTTTCACTTGCATTTTCTCTGATAGAGCAAGTATTAAGCACTATAACATTAGCTATCTTTTCATCATCTGTGGATGAGTAGCCAGCTTTAGTAAGTATTGTTGCAATTTTATCAGAATCATAGACATTCATCTGACAACCCCAAGTTTTTATATAGAACTTCATATCTTTTTTCCTTTTATTTTCGCTTGAAACTTACTGAATTATACCCCCATATACAACAAGTTTGCTTTTCACAATCTAAAAGAATAAATATTATATATTTATTTAGATTGTTTTTTTAAATTTATCATAATATCTAACATATTATATTAATTTTGTCTATTTGTTTTTCTTTAAGTCTTTTTTTATGAATAAAAACAATGAGATTAAAAATATAACTCCCAACATTTTATATATATAGTTATAATTTTTGCTATCATTAATTACTTCATGCTCCAAATCATCTTTTATCTCCCAGGTTTCTAAAAAGCCTATACCATATTTAGGAACAACTTTTGGGATTTTAAACTTATTCCAATAAGAAATAAAGGACTTGTCATTATACCATTGAGGTATTCCATAATATCCTTCTAAGAGTTCTTTATCTAATATTTTTGTTTTATCTTTTAATCTATTTAAATCTTGTTCAACCAAAATTTCTTTTATAATAGAATCAATTTTTTCGCTTCTAATTCCTGTATAGTTAGCAGATCCTTTTATATTTGCAGACTCACTACTATAATAAGACAACAATTCAACTCCAGGAGGAGCAAAAAATGAGAAGTTAACAACAATAGCATCAAACTCAAAACTATTTACTCGGTTCACATATTGAGAAGTATCAACCTTTCTAATATTAGCATCTATTCCAACTTTTCTTAGATCCATTACATAAGGCAATATTACTCTTTCCATAGAAGCCGCTATTAATAAAAATTCTATTGTAAATTGTTCTCCCGTTTTTTCATTTATTAATTTTTGATCTTTTATAATATATCCAGCTTCTCTTAAAAGATTAATCGCTGACCTCTTGTTTGCACGAGTTACACCTTTTTCAGAATTAACTGTTGGCAAAAAATACTCATCTCCTTTATGCTTATATCCCCAGTCTGAATTATTAAAATAATTCTTACTTCTTCTATACTTGCCGTTTAATAAATTCTTTTGAATATATTCAAAATTAAATAACTTCTCTAAAGCTCTTCTAACTTTTACATCTTGCAGTTTATCTTTTCTAGTATTAAAAAATATTCCTTGCAACCCCATTGGAGTATTTTGATTTATCTCAGCTCTAATTATCTTATTCTTTTTAACTGCGGGAAGATCATAACCATTAACCCATCGAGAAGCTTTATTCTCAATTCTAAAGTCAATTTTACCAGCTTTAAAAGCCTCAAACATAACCTCTTCATCTTTATAGTAATCATACTTAATTTCATCAAAATTATTTTTACCAATATTTATATTTAAATCCTTAGCCCAATAATTTTTATTTCTTTCATAAACTATACTTCTTCCTGCATCAATAGATTTTATTTTATAAGCTCCTGATGAAGGCTGAACATCTAATGTTATTTTAGAAAAGTCTCTACCTTTCCAAAAAACTTCTGACACAGGAGTAAAAGATGATGCTATTATAATATTCTGTCTTTTATTCTTATTAACAAAATTAAACTTTATTTTTAAATCTGATAACACTTCTACTGACTTTATATTTTTATAAAAATTTTGAAGAAACGGAGCTCCATATTTATTCATCATATCAAATGAGAATTTGAAATCACTTGCTGTTATAGAATCTCCATTATTATATTTTGCTAATGGATTTATAAAAAATATTGCATAAGAAATATCTTTAGGAAACTCTACATACTCTGCTATTTTAGCATAAACTGCCATAAGCTCATCAGATGAAGATTCCATTAAAGAATCTGTAGTCATAGACAGTCCAGACGGAGTCTGTCCTTTTAATATATAAGGATTTAAATTATCAAAAGTCCCATAAGCCCCTAAGGTTATTTTACCGCCTTTTCTAGCTTTTGGATTTACATAATTAAAATGTTTAAAATCTTTATAAATAGGCTCACCAAAACTTGCAAAAGAATTTACTTTTTTTAACTCTTCCGCAAAAGAGTTAAAGCTCAAAAATACAAACATTAATAAAAATAAAAAATTCTTTTTCATTATTTGTTTTCCTTAACCATTATTAAAGCATCATCATTATTATTATAATACTTTTTTCTTATTCTTTCAGTTTTAAAGCCTAATTTTTTATATAGATTTATGGCAGGAGTGTTTTTTATATTTACTTCTAAAAAAACTTTATTAGATGTTATATTTTCTATTAATTTCTGAGCAATTCCTTGTTTTCTATACTCTGGAAGAACACATACTGTAATTATTTCTGCCTCATCTTCTATTTTTTGCACCATGATAAAACCTAAAGGTTTATTTTCATCACATGCTATAAAAATTTTATTAAATGGGTTTTTTAAAAGATTTGAGAACTGCTCTGAACTCCAGCATTTTTCGAAGCAGCTCTTATGCATTTCTGCGACAACATCACTACAGTCAAATAATAGTTCTTCAATTTTCATACTACTTAACAATCCTTGGAATTATTAATTTTTTAGGCTTAGAAACATCTGCATCCCTTAAATAAACTGGCTCACATGTTCCTTTATATGTTTCTTTTTTTATATATTCTAGAGCTATCTTACATATATTCTCTGGTTTAGGGTAAGTAGTTTCCTTATCAAATTTAGCATTAGACATTAACTCTTCAAAATGAACATAGCCATCGCCAGCTATTTTAATTTTTTCTCCTTTTAAAGAGTCTGCAACATCTGAAGCCATTGATAATGATATATCATTAATTGGTTCTAAATTTGCATCAAACAACTGCCAATAAACATCGCTTCTTTTTGACTCTAGAGCGATTAAAACATTCATATCATCTTTACTCAACCCTTTTGCTATAGCAAGAGCAGACTCAACACCGACACAAGGTTTATCTGTTGCTGTTGCTAAAGCTTTTATAGAAGATATACCCACTCTAATTCCTGTAAAAGCACCCGGTCCAACAGAGCAAGCAAAAGCATCTATATCATTTATATCTAAAGATGTTTCTTTTAAGGCTTCTTCAATCATTGGGAACAGAGCTTCACTATGACCTCTAGGCATATTTTTAACTAAAGAGTATAAAACATTTTCTTCATCCGTAATTGCAACGGAGCATTTTGAAGAACATGTATCTACAGCTAATATTTTCATTTTACAATTCCCTTCTTGATTTTATAGCAGTTATCAAAGTACCGTCATCAAGATAATCAAGTTCTCCACCTATTGGCACACCTTGAGATATTCTTGAAATACTTAAATTTGGATTATCAATCTTATCTGCAATATAATGAGATGTTGTTTGACCATCAACAGTAGCTGACAAAGCCATTATTAATTCTTTAACTTCTAATTGATTTGCTCTAATTATTAATTTATCTATAGATATATCTGAGGGATAAACTCCATTGATAGCAGAAAGAACACCTCCTAAAACATGATATTTACCATTATAATTACCTGCTCTTTCAACTGCCCATAGATCTGCCACATCCTCCACGACACATATAGTTGAATTATCTCTATTAAGGTCATTACAAATTGAGCATGGAGAGCATGTATCTAGATTACCACAAACCTCACAAAATACCATTTTATCTGCTGTTTTTGCTATTGCATCTGATAGAGGCATCATGAACTCTTCTTTGTTTTTCAACATAAACAGAGCCACTCTTCTTGCAGATCTAGGACCTATTCCAGGCAACCTTGATAACATTTTAATTAAAATTTCGATTTCATTTGTCATAAGTATTTATATACTATTTTATATATAAAATTACAAGATTATTTTTGATATAGATTAATATACTCTTGCACGACATTGTCCCATGAAAAATCTTTTTTCATATTATTAACAATTAACCAATACCAATAATCTTTTGCATCATAGAATGCATCAATAGCTCTTGAAAGAGCATTATACAAATCAGAATCAGTTAAGTGATCAAATGTAAATCCTGTTCCGCCAACAGTTACATCTTGAACAGTATCCGCTAAACCACCAACTCTACGAACAACAGGAATACAACCATAAGCCATAGCTTTCATTTGAGACAAGCCACATGGCTCATATCTTGAAGCTGCAATAAATATATCAGAACCAGCATAAATTTTATGCTCTATATCTTCATCAAATCCAATATATGCACAAACTCTACCTTTGTATTTATGCTCATAAAATCTAAGCACCCCCTCAAGGTAAGGATCTCCATTTCCTATTATAACAACTTGAGCATTTCTATCAACTAACCTATCAATAGTTTTAGCAATAACATCCATTCCTTTTTGCTCAACTATTCTAGAGGTTGAACAAATAATAGGAGAGTTAGGATCTTTGTCTAGCCCCATCATTTCTTGTAATGCTAATTTGTTTTTAGATTTATCTTCTACACAAGAGTCATCATATTTATAAAAAGCTCTATTATTTTTATTTGGATTAAAGTCTTCAGAAACCAGACCATTTAATATACCTATAAGATTACCATTTTCTTTTTTCTTATTCAAAATACCTGATAACTCATATCCTCCCATTGGAGTTGTTATTTCATTAGCATAAGTAGGACTAACTGTAGTTGTTACATCTGAGTAAACAATACCTGCTTTTAAATACGAGAACCTCCCGTACAATTCTGCTCCCTCAATACCATTAACCTCTGGATTAATTCCTACTTCATATGGCACATGATTGCCAAAACAGCCCATATATTTTAAATTATGTATAGTAAATATTGTTTTAGGTTTGTTTTCCATGTTAGCATATTTAATATAAACAGGAGTCAAACCACATTGCCAATCTTGACAATGAACGGCATCAGGTTTCCAGTTATCTATTTCTCCATAAGATATTATTTCTGCCACTTTAGATAAAAGAGCAAATCTTCTATAATTATCTCCCCAGTCGGCACCATAAGAGGATTCATAAGGACCAACTCCATGCCTTTCAAAAGCTTCTGGACAATTTATTAACCAAACAGGAACATCACTATCAGGCATTTCTCCCAAAACTAGATGACAATCTCCAAAACCAAAATGCTGACCTATATACTTCGCAGGCCTTTTATTTCTTATTTGAGCATTTATATGTTTGTATGAAGGAAGAACAATTCTTACATCAACTCCAGCTTTATGCAGAGCTTTAGGCAGTGAATTAGCAACATCCCCTAAACCACCAGTTTTAACTAGCGGATAAACTTCAGAAGTTACAAACAACACTTTCATTAGTATTCCCCTTTTTTTATATGTATATATTACTAAAATATTTCTTGAAATAATTCAAGAAATATTTTTAAAAATTACAATAAAAATTGAAATTAAGAATTTTTTATCTGTTTTATAATCTCTTCATTTGAATTATGAGAAACCATATCATGAGCTACACTAATAGCACTTGAGAAACCAAAAGCATCCGTTCCACCATGAGACTTAACACAAACACCTTTTAATCCTAATAGCACAGCACCATTATATTTTCTTGGATCCATTTGAGCTCTCAAATTATTAAAAGCTTTTCTTGCAAACAAGTAACCAAGTATAGCCATTGGACCTGATTTAAATGTTCTCTTCAACATAGAATTGAAGAACTTAAGTGTTCCTTCTATAGTTTTAAGAGCAATATTTCCTGAAAAACCATCAGCAACAATTACATCAACATTGCCTTTTAGAATATCATCACCTTCTACAAAACCAACATAATCAACATCTTCTTTTTCTTTTAAAATTTCAGCTGCTTTTTTAATTTCTTCATGACCTTTTTGTTCTTCTTCACCAATATTCAAAAGAGCAACCCTAGGGTTTAAAACTCCCAATATTGTTTTGGCGAAAACTTCACCCATTACAGCGAATTCAACAAGATTGCTTTCATCACATTCTATATTAGCTCCTAAATCTAGAACCACAACTTCATTTTTCTTAGTTGGAAAGAATGTAGTTATTGCAGGTCTTGAAATACCATCTAAAGTTCTTAGGTAGATTTTACCCATAGCCATTAGAGCACCAGTATTACCTGCAGAAATAATGCTATCCGCCTCACCCTTTTTAACAGCATTTATAGCTAAAGCCATAGAGCTTTTTTTACCTTGCCTTAAAGCGACTGAAGGCTTCTCGTGATTTGCAACAACATCATCTGTGTGAATAACAGTAGAGTGTCCCTTTAATTTTGAATGTTTCTCTATAAGAGGTTTTATTTGTTTTTCATCTCCGAAGAACAAATATTCAACATCAGGGTAACGAACAAGTGCCATTTCAGCACCAGCAATCACCATGTTAGGAGCATTATCTCCTCCCATGGCATCAACTGCAATTCTCACTTTATTTTTCATCTAAACTAAGCTTCTTTTTTTACAACTGCTTTACCGTTGTATGAACCACAAGCTCCACATACATGGTGAGGTCTTTTTAGTTCGCCACAGTTTGGGCATTCACTATTACCTTCAGCCTTTAAAGCGTGGTGAGCTCTTCTCATATCTCTTTTTGATTTAGATATTTTTGTCTTTGGAACAGCCATTTTAAATTTTCCTTATATTTGTTATATTTAATTAGTCAATCTTTTGAACTAGCTTTATAACCTCTTTTAGTAAAAAAATCAAGTAAAAAATAATTTTCCTTGAAATGTAAGAAAAAAAACTATATAAAAAGTATTAATATATAACAAGAAAAGAGGTAACAATGTTTATATCAAATGCTTTTGCTGGAGAAACAGCATCAAACGCTTTCGTATCATTCTTAAAATTTGGAGGACTATGGCTTCCTGCTTTAGTTGTATTTTTAATACTATTTATATTTTTAACTCTTCCAAAGAGAAAAAAATTAAATGCTCGTTATGAAAAATTAAGAAATATGAAAAGAGGCGACGAAGTTGTTACTGCAAGCGGTATATATGGTAAAATTAAAAAAATGCCAAGCAATGAAACAATTGTATTAGAAATTGCAAAAGGTGTTGAAATCAAAATTAAAAAAATAAAAATCGTAGAGGTTCTATAATATGGTAAATATTTCAAAATTTAAATTATACTTAATTGCTTTTGTTTGTTTAATTTCTGTATTTTTTGCACTACCTAATGTATTGCCAGAAAAAGCTTTAGAAAGCAAACTAATCTCTAACAAGACTGTAAACTTAGGATTAGACTTAAGAGGTGGGTCTCACTTATTATTTGAAGTAGAGACTGAAAATGTAGTAAAAGAAAGGCTAGATTCTCTGCTAGACACTATAAGAGTAGAGCTAAGAAAAGCTAAAATTAAAAGAATCGGTCCAAAAACTAAAAAAGAAACAATTGAAGTAAAGATTGTTAACTTTAAAGACTTAGAGCCAGCTAGAAAACTTTTAAGAAAAGTTGAAGATGGCATAGAAGTTTCTGTCAATGAAGACAATGTTATAACTCTTAATTATTCAGAGCAAGCAGTTGAACAAATAAAAGAAGATGCTGTTGCAAAATCAATTGAAACAATTAGAAGAAGAATTGACGAAACAGGAACAAGAGAGCCTACAATTCAAAAACAAGGTGAAAACAGAATTTTAATTCAATTGCCAGGTGTTGATGACCCAGCAAGAGTTAAGAATCTTATAGGTAAAACTGCTAAACTTACATTCCATATGTTACACCCAGGGAACGATGTGGTAGGAGCTAAAAAGAAACTTCCTATAGGAACAAAAATATTACCTGATAATAATCCAGAAGTTGCTAGAGAATATGTTGTAAAGAAAAGAGTAAGACTGTCAGGTGATAATCTTTTAAATGCAGCGGCAACATTCCAGCAAGGAAGACCTGTTGTTTCATTTAAATTCAATAGAAAAGGAGCTAAAAAGTTCGCTAACATAACAAAAGAAAATGTAGGCAAACCTTTCGCTATTGTTTTAGACAACAAGGTAATTTCTGCACCTAACATTAATGAACCAATTCTTGGTGGCTCAGGGGTTATATCTGGTTCTTTCACAGTACAAGAAGCAACAGATCTTGCTATGCTATTAAGAGCTGGTGCTCTTCCTGCTCCAATGAAAGTTTTAGAAGAAAGAACTGTAGGACCATCTTTAGGTGCTGACTCTGTTAAAGCAGGTAAAATAGCAAGTATGGTTGGGCTAATTGCAGTTATGTTCTTCATGATCTTAATCTATAAAAGATTTGGTATATATGCCTCAATTGCTCTTTCACTAAATATTGTACTAATATTTGCTGCACTATCTATATTACAAGCAACACTTACATTACCAGGTATTGCAGGTATTGTTCTGACAATAGGTATGGCCGTAGATGCGAATGTATTAATCTTCGAAAGAATCAAGGAAGAATTCAAAAACGGGAGAACAGTTCTAGCCTCTGTTGATTCAGGATATAGAAGAGCTCTTTCAACTATTGTTGATTCAAACCTTACAACTTTAATTGCTGCTATGTTCTTATTTGCAGTTGGAACAGGACCTATAAAAGGTTTCGCAGTTACACTATCAATTGGTATCATAACATCAATGTTTTCTGCAATCATGATAACAAGAGTAATGATAATTAATTGGCTAAGAACAAAAAAACCAAGCCAATTATCTATATAGGAGAATAAAATGACAAAAGAAAAAGAAACTAAAAAAGGTATAAACTTTATCGGAGCAAGATTCTTTGCATTCCTATTATCATCACTACTAATAATAGGATCTATTTATATAACAAGCTCAAAAGGTTTAAACTTCGGCACAGACTTTACAGGAGGAATTTTAATGGAAGTTAAAACTCCTGAGCCAGCAAATCTTTCTAACCTTAGAGAAACCTTAAAAGGTTTAGATATTGGAGAAGTTCAACTACAAACATTTGGTAGTAACGACACTGTTTTAATTAACATAGCTCAGCCAAAAGACGGAGATGCTCCTGCTACAATAACAAAAGTTAAAGATTCTCTTGGGCAAAACCTAGATTACAGAAGAACAGAGTTTGTAGGACCAAAAGTTGGTAAAGAGCTTGTAAAAGCAGGTATTTTAGCCGTAGTTCTATCAGTAGGGGCTATGCTTATATACATATGGTTTAGATTTGAATGGCAATTTGCTGTTTCTGCTATCTTAGCTTTATCTCATGATGTAATTGCAACAATTGGGTTGTTTGCTATATTCCAAATGGAATTCAACCTTTCTACTGTTGCTGCTATATTAACAATAGCAGGTTACTCAATAAATGATACAGTGGTTGTATTTGATAGAGTAAGAGAAAACTTAAGAAAATATAAATCAAAAGCTTTAACAACTCTTTTAAACGATTCAATTAATGAAATGCTTACAAGAACATTATTAACAAGTATTACAACTTTAATTGCTTTAATATCTCTATGGGTATTTGGCGGAGAAGTAATTAGAGGTTTTGTAGTTGCTTTAATATGGGGTGTTGCAATTGGTACATACTCCTCAATATTTGTAGCCTCTTCATGCTTGATATACTTGAGAGTTAAAAGATAAAAACTATAATAAAAGCCTCTAATTAGAGGCTTTTATTTTACTTGACTTCAATATAAAAAGCATATATCCTAACAACGATAAATAAAACAAGGAGGGACTTATGGAAAAAAACATTTACAAACTAAATATCTTATTAGCTATTATTTTAACATTTTTAATCGGTTTCATTATTGGAGGACAAAGAGTTCTTCTGAAAACTTCAAACTCTATCAAACCTTGCAACTGCAGTAAACATATGCACAATCAGTGTTCTAAGAGCAAAATGATGAAAAAGCTACCTAATAAAGAAGAGATAGTTATAAAAGAAATATCTCCTGAAGAAGCAAACAAAAAAATTCAAGAGATTGAAAACAAAATGAACAAAATGCATAATGAAATCATGCAACAACACAGAAACTTTTTTAATATAAGATAGGAGACAAATATGATTTACTCATTTTTTCAAGCTTTATTCTCTGTAGTAGATATGATAGCTGGACTTTACATAGGAGTAATCTTAATGGAGGCTATTTTTTCATGGATGGTATCTTTTGATATAATAAGTGATAAAGATAAAAAACTAGAACAAGTACAAGAATTACTAAATAAATTAACAGCTCCATTATTAGATAAAATAAGAAAGCATGTCCCTATAGTTGGAGGATTAGACTTATCTCCAATTGTTGCAATACTTATTTTAGTATTTATTCAGAAGTTTCTTATAGCTTCAGGACTATCTATTTAGCCTCATAATACAAAGGGAGATCTAGACAAGAATGGATAAAATAATCGATGGAAAATCTTTAGCAAATGAGATTACAGAAGATTTAAAAAAAACAATTTTAAGCATGGATAAAAAACCATGCTTATCTGTTATTTTGGTTGGAGAAGATCCTGCCAGTCAAATATATGTTAAAAACAAGCAAAAAAAAGCTGAGAGCATAGGTATAGAATCCAAAGTTTACAAACTTTCATCAGATACTAAAGAAACAGACTTACTCCATTTAATAGATTCTTTAAACGAAGATAAAGATGTGAATGGCATATTAGTTCAACTACCTCTTCCTAAGCATATAAATGAAGATAAAATAATTCAAAGCATAAAAGCAGATAAAGATGTGGATGGCTTTTCTCATGAAAACATTGCTAAGCTTTTTCTAGGGGATAAAAGTGGCTTTGTATCATGCACCCCTAAAGGTATAGTTATTATGCTAGAAAAATATGTAGGAGACTTATCCGGCTTAAATGCTTGTATTGTAGGAAGATCAAACATTGTTGGCAAACCATTATCTCTACTATTACTATCAAAAAATTGTTCTGTTGATATTTGTCATAGTAAAACTATAGATTTAAAATCTCATTGCAAAAGAGCAGATATATTAATATCATGTGTAGGCAAAGAAAAACTTATAACTGAAGACATGGTGAAAGATAGTGCCATAATCATAGATGTTGGCATTAATAGAAATCCAGACACAAATAAGTTAACTGGAGATGTGGACTTTGATAAACTAATAAATAAAGCTCATCTGATAACTCCTGTCCCAGGAGGAGTAGGACCAATGACAATAGCATGCCTTATGGTGAATACAGTGCAGGCATTCAAAAATCAAAACGATTTAATATAATTATTTTTCAATCTTATTGTGCTACTGGGTGTAAACCTATACTTAATCAATTCCGTAATTCGCTCTCCTTAGCCCGTCATTCTGAACAGACACACTTGTGTGGCAGTGAAGAATCTCACTGTGCTACTGGATATAAATCAAAATAAAACAAGCATAAAAAGATTTTTTGACTCCTTATAGTCGCTCAAAATGACATTACCAAAAAAAACACCTTCCATCCCCAGCCCGTCATTCTGAACGGACACATTTATGTGGTAGTGAAGAATCTCACTGTGCTACTGGATATAAACCAAAATAACACAGGCACTAAAAGATTTTTCGACTCCTTACAGTCGCTCAAAATAACGATATAATAATATAGAATGATGAAAAGATTCTTCGTTATACTCAGAATAAGAAGGCATATATACTCATTAAATAAAAAAGCACCAGTTTAAAACTGGTGCTTTTATTAAAATAGTTTTTTATTTATTTTAAAAATATTTGAACTTCTGTTACATCAACATCAGCAGAAACATTGTGAACAATGTTTATGTTTTTAGCAGGAACTCCCATTTTCACCATATCTCTGAAAACTTGTTCTGCTTTTGATTTTGCATATTCTTTTGAAGCTTCTGTTGTCATCATTGATGAAGCTTCTGGACTTACAGAAACAACATTAAAATGAGCATTAGCTTTTAAATCAATTGCACCGTCAACAGCTTTGTAAAGCATTTTTGTGTAATCAACATTATCTTCTGCAAATCTTATTGTAATAATTGGATATCTTGAGCTGATAGCAGTTCTTTTCATTTCATAAGCACTTTGTCTTGCTTCGAAATCATCCCAACTTTGCATAGTTCTATTCATAACAGAGTTACCGAAGAACTCACCTCTTTTAACAGCTAGAGAAAGATTTTGCATATTTCTTCTTTCTTCTGATAAGTAAGATGTTTGTCTTGATATATCATCATTAACAGTTGTTACAACTCTGCTAATTCTGTTAACAAGTTGAGTTAACTCATCTTCAATTCTTTTTAGCTCTTCATGTTCTTCTTCAACAGCACCTGAGATACCATAAGTAGCTCTAATTGCATTGATTAAGAAAGATGCTAATGAAGAGTTATTATCAACATCATTTGCAAGAGAAGTTAAAGTAATTAACTCTTTTGATAGATCTTCTAACTCGATTTGAGCTTGATTCCATTGGCTAACCAATCTTGGATTACCTGGAGTTGTTCCTGTTTGCAATCTAACGATCATACCAGCAACTAAAGAAACATAATCAGATGTAGCAGATGAAATCTTCATGCTTGTTCTTTTAATATCTCTTTCAATTCTAGAAACATCATCTAAAAGTAGTTCGTAATCTTTAACGATACCTTTTATTTTTGTTCTAATTAATCCGCCGTTACCATAGTCTCCTACAATTTTACCTGTAATTGTAGGTTCTGAAACATAGTAAGAGCTTGTATTTTCTGTTTCAACGTTTACAGAAGGAGCTACGATTTCTTTTTTCACAACAACTTCTTTTACGATTTCTTTTGCTTCAGCTTGTTTTACAACTGGAGCTTCCGTTCTATATGAGCATGCACCTAACATAACAGCTGAGCATACAAATAGAGATGTGATTCTTAATTTTAACATAATGTAAATGCCTCTTTCAAATTAGTAAAACTATTAAAATAAACTTGGATATACCAAACATAGTAAAAAACCCTTGTTTTTTTCAATTTATACACATTTTTTCCTTAAAGGCAAGCATTAAAAGATTTTTTTTGATTTTTTTTATAAATTTAATGATATTTTTGAAAAAACATTCTCAAACATATCTTTTGTTAATCTTTTAGTATTCAAATTATACCTTGAACAATGATAACTATCAACTAGTTTAACATTACCAAAGTCGTGGACTTCTCCATGCTTAAACTTGTAAGCAGACAACTTAGCTCCCATTGCCTTAACAACAGAGCTATGTGCGATATTCCCTAAAGCTAAAATAACTTTAATGCTTGGATTCCCTAACTCATTTTCAAGGAACTCCCTGCAGGTATTAATTTCTGAATTTATCGGTTTGTTTTGAGGAGGTACACATAAAACAGCATTTGTAATTCTAGCTCTATCTAATGTTAAGCCATTATTAAATTTTTCTATTACATAATCACCTTTTGCCCAACCATATTTTATTAAAGTTGGGTATAGCAAATCTCCAGCATAGTCTCCTGTAAACGGGATACCATTTTGATTTGCTCCTTTTAATCCAGGAGCTAACCCTACTATTAATAACTCAGGATTATCACTTCCAAATGAAGGCACTGGTCCATTAAAAAAATCTGGATATTTTTCTCTATTAGCATCTATAAATGCTTTTAATCTTTCACATTTATTACAATTAAAATCAGCTATTTTATATTTATAATTCATAAATTAATTTATAAATTATTCCATTACAAAAAGCAAGATAAAAAAAACTTGACTTTATAGCAAATAACAGAGATAATGGGCTCCTAGAAAGGTTGGTAACAATGCAAAATCACAGAAATAATTATAATAAGAATAAGAGAAATGGTAGAAGTCAGAACTTTGACAGCAATGGACCGACTGGAAGAATTAAAGGTAGTGCTAAACAGATATTTGAGAAATATCAATCTTTAGCTAGAGATGCTTACTCTACAGGTGATAACATTCTTATGGAGAACTATTACCAACATGCTGAACATTATTTTAGAATAAACAATTATCTAAATGATCAAGCTGAGCAAAAGAAAAAAGCTAGAGCAGAACAAATGGAAGCGAAGAAAGCTAAAAGAGAACAAGCAGAAACAAAATCTGATGCAGCCGCAAAAAAAGAATTAATAAAAGAAGAAGTATCTGAAAAAGATATTGAAACAAAATCTGAAGACAACAATGTTGAGGCAAAAGCTAAGGATGCGAAGAAAACAGAGAAAAAAATAAAAAGAGTTAAAAAAACCATCACTAAAAAAACAAGAATAGGTAAGAAAAAAGAAGAGGCTGAATAAATTAGCCTCTTATTGTTATAAATATAATGTAAGCAATGTATAGAGCCATTAGAAATACCCCTTTTCTTTTACTTATATTCCACTTATGAGAAGATAGGGTAATCATAAGCAAAACAGCTAAGTTCATTGCCCATATATCAAACATTAATATCTCTTTTGAAATTTTAATTTCTTTAACTATTGATGTTGTACCTAAAACTCCCAAAGTATTAAAAATATTAGAACCAACAACATTACCAAAAGCTAATGAACTATGCTTTTTAATAGATGCAGCTATTATAGTCGCCAATTCTGGCAATGATGTTCCTATAGCTACAGCACTAAGAGCTATAAGGCTTTCAGAAACACCTAACTTAGTTGCTATCTTAATTGAAGATTCAACTAATAAATTTGCTCCTATCATAACGGCAGCCATACCTAAAAAAGCTACAAACAAACTAATAAATATAGATTTGCTTATTAAAGGAATATCTTCATCTTCATCATAACCACTAGTATAGCATGCATACATATAAATACTAATAGTTACTAAAAACAAAACACCCGCATATATATTAAGATAACCGATAAAACAGAATAAAGTTAATAGTAGAGAGGAAAATATAAGAAAAGATGAATCTCTCTTGAATCCTTTTTGTTCTATAGGAATAGCACAAATCATTGCTCCAGTTGATAGGACTAACAATATATTAGCAATATTTGAACCTATTATATTACCTATAGCAATTTCAGATGAGTCAACTAAAACAGCTTTAATACAAGTAATTAATTCAGGAACTGATGTCCCAAACCCAACTAATACAATACCTATGATTAAAGGTGATGCATTTACATCTTTAGCAAAAGAGACCGCCCCCTCCACTAAATATTTTCCACCTAAAAATAATAATATAAAACCTAATAAAAATAAAAAATAAACCATTACTCTGCTATTGTTTTTATACTCCCAACAACAAACCACTGACCATCAGATTTTTTAATGGATTTAATATAACCAACCTCTACAAGACTATCTCCTGCAGAGATCTTAACATCTTTATTTTTTCCAACCATAGAAACAATTGCATATTGCCCATAATCTGAAACACTCTTTATTTTCCATATTGAAGAAACATTGCTTTCATTAATATAAGACTCCTTTTTAAGAGTTGTTTTTACTACAGCCTTAACAGCCTCTTGTTTTTCTTTTCTTAGTCTTTTATTAATATTATCTAAGCTTGATACTCTTCTATTTAAAACACCCATATTATCTTCAAGTCTAGCAATATATTTTTTCTTATTATTTAAATCATTTTGTAGATTGCTTTTTTCTTCTTCATACTGACTAACTAAAGCTTTTAAATTTTCTAATTCTTTATTTACAGAAACTCTTTCTTGAACTTTTTCAACTTTAAACCCATTTTCTGCCGGTATGTTTTTCACAGGTTCTAAAGGAGCCTCTACAACAACTTTTTCTGCTATAGTCTCTTTTATTTTTATATCGTACTTGTCATCTTTTAATAAAAAATGAGACCCTATTGCAATAATAGTCATAACGAATAACACTAAAAATAGTAACACAATCTTTGATAGAGACTTTTCAGGGCTAGCCTCTTCAAAGTTTTGTTCATTATCAAGGCTATCTAATATCATATCATCATTATAAAGATTATCTTCTAAAACACTCTCTATCTTATTATCCTCTGTTTCTAATTTAACAGATTCCGTAACTTCAGGTACTAATTCCTCTTTAGACACTTCGGACTCTATAGGTTTTATTTCTGGCAATTCTACAGAAGTTTCTTTTTCTGTTTCACTTACAGTAGATGTTTGCTTAGCAAACTCTTCTATAATTTTTCTTCTAGCTTCCAAATCTAAATCATCATTATTAGATTCTTGTTTTTCATCAGAAGATACTGTTTCTAAAGCATCATCTTCTCCAATATTTAATGTTTTAATTTCTTCATCAGCCATAATAAACCTACTTTTTATCTTTTAACACTTTCTTCGCCTTTTACTGTTTTTGTAAACAGTATTCCAGCTTCTGTTCCAGCAAAAACTCTAATTGTAGGATCTTTATCTATATTTTCTTTTAAGATTTCTCCTATAGTTTTACTAGACTCACCAGCCGCTTCCCATAAAGAGTCAGATGTTGATTTCTTTTCTGATGTTTTTGTTGTAACACCATCAGATGTTGATTGAGTTTCTTCTGTTTCACCTAAAGCATCACCTAAAACTTCAACAAATGATGCAGCCATTGGTAATACATATCTACTTATATAATGTCTATCAATATCATCAGATAAACCTGGTAATGTTGTAGATGGATCTAAAGCGAAAGCTTCAATTTCATATTCTTCATGCCCTAGAACCGCAGTGTTGAACTGAATTGTTAAATAATCATCTTGAACTGTGAATGCTCCTAATATTTTAAAGTTTTTCAAAGGACCTGTTAATACTTTTGCAAGTACTGGACCTGGAACATCAGAGTTACTTTCTGTTAAAAATACAGCATAAGAAACAGTACCAGCACTAACTATTAGCTCTTGTTTTTCTAAGCTACTTAATAACTCATCACTATCTAATAAATCTCCAGAATCATCAAAACTTCCAGCAGATGAAGATCCTCCTGCACTAGCCAAGCTTAGATCTGTAATTTGGAATGTTTTATATACAGGTTCTGCAACATTAACTAAAGAGTTTATTTGGTTTGACATACTATCAATTTTTAACTCTGCTAAAGACTTCTTTTGTTCAGCAGTATAACCTAATTCTTTAAGAATATCTCTTCCTTTTTTCTTCCCTTTTTTATCAAGACCTTGTCTATTATAACCTTCTTTATTATAACCATTTTTGTCAAAGCCATCTTTATCAAAGCCATTTTTATCATAACCAAACTTGTCAAATCCATCAGCAGCATAACCATCTTTGTCAAAATCAGCTTCTGTTAGACCGTCTCTATAAGTACCTTCTTTTGTTAGCCCCTGTCTATTTACACCATTACGGTTAAACCCTTCTTTATTGAAGCCATCTTTATCATAACCTTCTCTATCCAAGCCATCTTTATCATAACCTTCTTTATTATAACCAAACTTGTCAAATCCATCAGCAGCATAACCATCAGGTCCAAAATCAGATTCTGTTAGACCATCTCTGTAAGTTCCTGCTCTGTTTTTACCCTCAGAATTCAAACCTTTTTTATTATAACCTTCTTTATCAATACCTTGTTTATTAAAGCCATCTTTATCATAACCATTTTTGTCATAACCATCTTTATCAAAGCCTTCTTTATTATAACCCATTTTGTTATAACCTTCTTTATCAAAACCTTTTCTGTCATAACCGAATTTGTCAAATCCATCAGCTGCATAACCATCTTTATCAAAATCAGCTTCTGTTAAACAATCTCTAAGATAACCGTCTTTATCATATCCTTCAGCATTTATACCATTACGATTAAATCCTGATTTTGTTTTGTTTTGATTTTTATTTGGATTACATGGTCCTTTTTTCTTACCACCTCCAAGCAATCCTTCTAAAATATCACTTGCATCATCAACTAAAGATTCACTTTCATCTGCACTAGAGCCAGAATCCTCATCTTTTTTGTTTTTACTGCCAAAGTCTAATTTTTCTAAATCATCTAATCCGAAGAAGCTTTCAGCTTCACTTTCTTCAACATAGTTTTTGATTTCTTTATTATCAAAGGTTCCAGTATATGGCAAAACACTCTTACCTTTTTGCACAGCAGCTTCTAATCTTTTTTCTTCATCATTTTCTAAAGCTACCTTATAAGATTCGCTTTTTTCTTCAAAAGGTTCGTCAACAACACCTCTTGTATTTCTAAGTGTTGAGACTGTATCTGTTTTTACTTTTCTAATATTAGCACTTGAGACTCCAATTGCTAAAACAACAACTAAAATTACAACAATTGTCATTATTCTGAAGCCAGGATTTTCTTTCCAAGCATTAGACAAATTATCTTTCATTGAGTATTCAAAATTATTATCTGCCATTTTACATCTCCTTTAAAAGATTTAATTTTAATTTCACAACTTCTCCATTATCTGAAAATAGCAGTATAGGATAAGCTTTTGTAACATAAACCTTAACACCTTCTGATATAGATGCACTAGCTGTCCATCTAGGAGATAGTAAAGTTGAGTTTGTTCTTACATATAGTTTATCTTGATTTTGATATACTGTTGTACCATCCAAATCACCAGACTTAATTGTTATCTTCTTTAAATCACTTGGTACTACACCTTCCAATATAGAGCTTAAAACAGGATTGCCAGCAGAAGCTATATTTGATTGTTGTAGAATAGATAGTTTACTATTTGGCCCCTTAAGAGGAACTTTAGCATCAAATCTATAATCAACATAGTCATCATCCACTTCAATATTTAAAGTTACTGGGAACTCTAGCCCTCTTAATCTTACAGATAGGTTACCATATCCGTATCTTACTTTAGGAGTTATTCTTATTATATGTCCATTTGGTTCTGGAGAAGTTACATCAAAGTTACCCCCAGACACAACATCAATGATAGGCCAAGATGAGCCCGTAGCATCTAAAAAGCTAACTGTTGTTACATATCCTTGAGAAACATTAACTGTTGGAATATTTTCGCCAGGATCTAAAGATAGCATTTCTATTCTTACTCTTTTTTCAGGATATACCCCTTGTCCTACGACAGATGCTTTTTGAGATTTTCTAAATTCTTTTAGGAAATCCATAATTTGCTCTGTTGACATTGGCAGAGCATTATCTTTAGCTAATTCATAAGCTGCAGATGATATTTTTTCTGTTTCAGTTTCTGCATTTGCATTAAAAGCTAAAAACAAAGCACAAAAGATAAACAATACTTGTTTCTTAAACATAATAATCCTTCCGTTTATTTATATGGAGCTGTAACCCATTGATCTATACCCAAACCTTTTTCATGCTTAACTTGAGTTCTTCTTGCCACAACCATTTTAACCAAAATTTTTCTACTTGCAATTTGACTACCAGATTCAATTGACAAATTAATAGGAACTTCTATATTCCATTTGTAAACTCCCCCACTCAATCCTTCTGCTATAACAACAGGAGGAGCTAGAGGTATAGCTGATATGACTTGCCTATTTTCTGTAATAGTTTTTATATAACTAGCATCTTTAAGAGCTGTCAAGAAACTATCCCAACCATTTTTTGTGAAATTCTCAGAAGCATCTTGCAATCTTTTTCTATAATCATGAAAACCAAAAGTTAATACATCAACAGCAGATTCTGATGCAAATGATAAAATTGCAGACTTTTGCAACAAAGGATCTGAAAGAGGTGCTAACTTAATTAGTTTCCCATCTGGAGTTGTAGCAAAAAACTTATCTTGAGGTCTAGAAAAGGCAAACATAACAATAAAAGCAACAATCATTGCTAAAATCGCAAGAGCTTCATAAAAAGCTACCTTTTGCATAACTCTATAACCATCTTGATAAAATTTATTTCTTGTCATTATAACTTGCACTGGAGATGTTTCATCAGCAACTCTACCTAAAGCACCTTTATCTAGAACAATATCTTTATCTCTTTTTGGCCCCGATGACTCTATAGGTTTGTTATTTAAAGTAGACTCCTCTTTAACACCTGAGTTTTCATTTTGGATATCCATTGCAATCTCCCGTTTTCCGCTATTTTTTTTAATAAAAACACATTTTTTTTTAAATTGCAACTTTTTTTCTTTACTTAGAGTGTTTTTTTATATAATAATGTATCTAACATGAAAACAGTTCAAAAAGAGGGTTTTATGAAGTTTCTAAAAATAATATGTTTTTTGATTTTAAGCAATGTTGCGATATCTTCAACTTTTGCTGCATCTACAGCAGAGATTGATTGTAATAAAAATTCCGTAATAAAAAAGCTAGAAGACGAAGGTACAAAAAAGTTACAAAATATTTTTAAAACGGGGATAAAGCCTATAAAAGAAGATGTCTCTGACATATCTTGCTTAGAAGATATTTGGGCAGATGTAACAAAACTTTTCGGAAAGCTTTCAGATTGGAAGATGCCGGACTTGAGCAAGCCAGGGATGGGCGATTTTGATTTTGACATGGCGGGATTCTGGGATAAAGCCATGAATAAAGCCAAGGAAAAAGCTTGTGAACTAATGCAAGATTCTATAGATTCAATAGAAGACACCATTAATAGTGCTTCCGAAGGGCTTACAGATGCTGCTAAAGATAAAATAAAAGGTGCTGTTAGGGATGCAAGAAAACTTGCTAAAAAAACAATGAAAGAAGCGGCAAGACCAGCTAGTGACTCTTTAAAAGAACTAGCAGACTTAACTAGTGGTAAATCTGTAACAAAAGATCAAAAAAGCTTTCAAAGGAAGCAACTTAAAAAAATTGATAAAGAATATAAAGATTTCCTTTATAACTAAAAGAGGTTAAAAAATGAAAAAAAGAAAATTATTACTTATAATAATAACAGCATTTTCAATCAATAATGCATCTAATGCTTTTGCAAGCACTTGTGAAATCTCAGCTAATTTTGACAAATCTATCATGGGATTAATTAAGAATCAAACCACAGAAATTGTTACTACTGGAGCTAGCATAGGAGCAGCATTAAAAACATTGATAGTTACAATAAATGCTGAAACATCAACTATCATGGAGTCTTTTCAAAAGTATTCTGCTCAAAGAGCAGCCTATGATGATGCTATTAACCAAATGCAAGTTGTACAAAATCGTCAAAGAGCAGCGACAACAAACCAAATAAACAACAGGACTCCAGATTTAGGAGATGTTGCTTGTGGTAAGGCTACAAATGCTAAAAACTGGTCAAAAACAAACAGCAACACAAGAAAACTTGCTGAAACCCACAGAAATGGATTTATGGAGTCTATTAACAAACAAAAAAACCTGCTAGACTTTTCTAATAAACAATTAGATAAACACACTCTTTGGTTTTCTAATATTGAACATGAAATAGATCCTACAAAACCAAACAATCCATTTACCGATGCAGATATAAATTCAAGCTCTCTATTTGGAGTTAGTACTTTTAGAAATAAAGAAGGCATAAAAAACATTACTTCATCAGAGGATACTCCTAACACTATGATTGCTGCTCAACAGTTTGCTAGAAAATTGGTTGGGAAGGCTGCTCCTAAAGTTGCCAGTGGAATCGCATTCTATTCTCTTCAAAGCAAAGCAGAGAAAGTTAAGAATCTTTCTTTAAATTCTAAAAAGAATTTAGTCTTTTCAATTTTTGCAGATATGATTGCTGAAAGATCTATGCTTAAAGGTTCCAATACTGGAGCATGGTTAAACACTTATTATTCAAAACTTGATAATGATATAGGAACTGGCTATTCTAAATCTTTAGCTCAAACAGTTGCCGATGATATTTCAGAATATGAATATAAAGACCACATGTATTCAAAAATGTATATGAATCCAGACTGGGCTCTATCATTGACAGCTCCTAAAAAGTCTTTAAAAATAGAGCAACTTGAAGTTACTAACAAAAACATGAGCCTAGAGTGGGATATACTATTATCTCTAGAAAAACTAGCAACTGTTGATGGTGTTAACTTGGCTACTACTTTGGAGAACTCAAGTGAATAAAAAAACTTTATTCATAAATAGAGTCTTTCCCCCGCTAAATGGAGCAACTGGTAGAATTTTAATAGAGATGAAAGAGGAGCTCGAGCTTCTTGGGCAAGACATAGAAGTAATGCACGATTCTAAACCTATGTCTAGATTAAAATCTCTAGCATATTTATTTTTTAAAACACTGTTCATTTCAAATAAGAAATATAAACAAGCAGTAATAATGACAGACCCTCCTTTTATATTACTTCTAGCTCCAATACTAAAATTAAAAGGTATTAAAGTTATTCATTGGGGCATGGATATTTACCCTGAATTATTTGAAGTTTTTAATATAAAAATATTTAACAAGAAGTTCTTATTCTCTCTAAATAAATTTTTATTAAAGTTCGTTGATGAGTTTGTTGTAATAGGAAGAGATATGAAGAATCACTTTGCAAATAATTACAATATTAAAAGAGAAAATATTCATGTGATTTATAACTGGGCGGATAGAATTGTTAAACCAATGAATATTGAAAAGAAAAATTTTACAGTTATGTACTCTGGAAACTGGGGGCTAGCTTACGACTTCTCAAAAATATTAGATATAGCAGATTCATTACAATCAGAAAAGAGCATAGTATTTCAATTAATTGGAGGAGGTTCTCAAAAAGAAAAAGTTGTAAAAGAAATTGAAGGACGAGGAATAAAAAACATTGAAGTTTCTAATTACAAGCCTATGAGCCAATATGTTGAATCAATCAATAGTGCAGACATTCATTTAGTTTCTGTAAATCCTAAAACAAAAGGGCTTATGGTTCCTTGCAAAACATATTCTTGTTTAGCTGCTGGAATACCTTGCTTATTTTGCGGAGATCAAGAAAGTGAGATAGCACAATTAATAAATGAATACGATTGCGGTATGGCTTCGGATGATATAAAAATTATTTCAAAAGAGATAATTAGTCTTTATAAAGACTCTGAATTAAGAAAAGCCAAAGGAGATAATGCTCTTATCATTAATCAAAAATATGGCTTGGAAAAAGCTGCAAAGAAATTTAATAAGGTTTTAAACAATGTACAATAACTCTTTAGATGCAAATGCTATATTAGCAGGTATAAAATCATATAAAAAACAAGTTATTATCATATTCATAATATGCTTTTGCTTGAGCTGTCTAGCTTCAAGTTTTATAACAAAAAAACATACCGCTTTTATGGTGGTTTCACCTGCTGTCCATGACTTAAAAGAAAAAGACAAGTCTGAAAAAGAAGATAACTCTATTAAACAGGGAGAAAGTGACTTTAATAAATTTCTATATTTATTAACATCTAAAGATGTTGCAAAAAAGCTAAACTCAGATAAAGAAATATCCTCTAAATTAAAAGCAAAGTTCTCATTATCATCTCTATTACTATACGGAAGAATATATTCAAAAAATGATATAGAGACGACACAAAACTATATTCAAAACAACTTAAATATCGAAAATATAAAAAACACAAATATGAAGAGAATAACTCTAAAGCACTCAGACCCTAAGTTTGCTAAGTATTTACTTAAATCTCTTTATAAACAAGCTGATGACATAATAAAGAATAGAGAAAAAAATAAAAATGGAAAAGAAATTGCTTTCATAAAAAAGCAACTTAAAACATCTAACACATCAAAAAACAGTGAAGTATTTTTAGACTTATTGCAACATCAACTACAAATAGAAGCTATGCTGGGAGTTGACCTCCCTTATTCTGCTGATACTGTAGAAAACATAAGTGTTTCTAGTATCCCGAACTCTCCATCTATCCCTCTTATTGTTTTATTTATTACTTTAATGTCGGGAAGTTTTTGGAGCTTATTATTTATCTACATCAAGGAAAACAAGTAATTATAATTACCTAGCATTTTTTCACTAAAGTGTTTTATTATCTATTTATGAAAAACAGAAGAATTTTAGAAAAAAAAGAAAAAGAGATTATTTCTATATTATCTACAGAGATGAAAAAGAGGGAAATCTCAGATTATCAATTATCAAAAGATACAGGTTTATCAAGAAATACTTTTTCAAATTCTGTAAAAGGATTATCTCACCCTACTCTATTAACAATTATTTGTGTTGCGGAGTATTTAGATATTAGCCTAGAAGAGTTACTAAAATGAGCCCAATAAATGTTTCTGTATTCATATTAACAAAAAATGAAGAGGTAAATATTACTCATTGTTTAGATTCTTTACAAGAGTATAAAGAAGTTTTTGTTATAGATTCTAACAGTAGCGATAATACAGTTGAGTTAGCAAAGTCTTATGGCAACGTTAATGTAATTAACTTTAACTGGAATGGACAATATCCTAAGAAGAAACAGTGGGCGATTGATAATATAGATATTAATACAAAGTGGATTTTATTCGTTGATGCTGATGAAGAGCTATCTCAAAAGCTAAATTCAGAAATAAAAACAGCTATAAATAAAGATTATAATGCTTTCTATGCTACTGCTGATGTTTGGTTCATGAACAAGAAAATGAGATTTGGTCGTAAGCATAAAAAAATAATTCTATTAAGAAAAGGCTTTGTGAATTTTCCTATAATAGATGATTTAAATGTAGCAGAAATGTGGGAAGTTGAAGGGCATTATCAACCAATTGTAATAGGCAAAATAGCTAGTTTAAAAAACAAATACAATCACAACGACAAAAAACCTTTATATGCAATGATAGATAGACACAATCGTTACTCTTCTTGGCAAGCAGAAGTGCAAAATCAAATTTATGGCTCTGGTTTAAGAGGGTTTATTAAAAAGCTTTATCACAATTTACCATTTATGCCTTTAATTACCTTTTTAGATAGTTATATTTTTAAATTTGGCTTTTTAGATGGGAAGACAGGTTACAACTATGCAATATTTAGAGCATATTACTACTGGCAAACAAAGTTAAAAAAGACGAGTTAATATAAAAGCTCTTTTCAAATTTAAATTTATATGTTATAAAATGGCAAATAAAAAACAATGTTTTTTTGCTTTAATAATCATCTTATTATAAAGCAATCTATAACTAGAGAGGTAACAAATGTCAAATCAATATATATTCGTAATGAAGGAACTAACTAAAGTATGGCCAGGAGGCAAACAGCTTTTTGAAAACATTCACCTTAGCTTTTACCCAGGGGCAAAAATAGGGGTTATAGGTACTAATGGTTCAGGTAAGTCAACTTTATTAAAGATTATGGCTGGTGTTGAGAGAGACTTTCAAGGAGAGGCTTGGGCAGCAAAAGGAGTGAAAGTTGGTTATTTAGAACAAGAACCACAATTAGATAACTCTAAAACAGTTTATGAAAACATAGTTGAGGCTATGTCTGAAACAAAGGCTCTAGTGGATGAGTTTGAAGAAATATCTCTAAAGCTTGGCGAAGTAACAGATACAGATGAAATGATGGCTCTAATTGAGAAGCAAGGAGAACTTCAAGAATTAATTGATGCAAAAGATGCTTGGGACTTATCAAGACAAATAGAAATAGCTATGGATGCATTAAGATGCCCAGACAAAGACTCTTCTGTAGAGAAACTATCTGGTGGAGAGAAAAGAAGAATTGCTCTTTGTAAATTACTACTAGAAAAACCAGATATGCTATTATTAGATGAGCCTACAAACCATTTAGATGCGGGTTCTGTAGCATGGTTACAAAAGTATTTAGAAGATTACAGTGGAACTGTTGTATTAATTACTCATGATAGATATTTCTTAGATAATGTAACAGGTTGGATTCTAGAACTAGATAGAGGACAAGGGTATCCATATGAAGGAAACTATACAAACTGGCTTGAGCAAAAACAAAAAAGACTTCTTCAGGAAAAAAGAGAAGCAAACAATAGAGATAAATCTCTAGCAGAAGAACTTGAATGGATTAGAAAATCTCCTAAAGCTAGGCAAGCTAAATCAAAAGCTCGTGTAAATGCCTATGAAGATTTATTAAAGCAAGATGTTAGAGAAAAAATGAAAACTGCTTCTATTATAATACCTACTCCTGAGAGATTAGGCGATAATGTTATTGAAGCAAAAGGAGTATCTAAAGGTTTTGGAGAAAGATTGCTAATTGATAATTTAAACTTTAAAATACCTAGAGGAGCTATAGTTGGCATAATTGGCCCTAATGGAGCAGGTAAGTCAACATTGTTCAAAATGATAACAGGACAAGAAAATCCTGATAGTGGTGAATTTAAGCTTGGAGAGACTGTTCAACTTGGTTATATTGATCAATCTAGAGATTCACTACAAGATAAAAACTCAGTATGGCAAGAGATTTCTGATGGCAATGACATTATAGAATTAGGTAAAGCAGAAATGCAAAGCAGAGCTTATGTGGCTTCTTTTAATTTCAAAGGTGGCGATCAGCAAAAGCTAGTTGGCTCTTTATCAGGTGGAGAAAGAAACCGTGTTCACTTAGCAAAAATGCTAAAATCAGGAGCAAATGTTCTTATGCTTGATGAACCAACAAATGATTTAGATGTTGAAACTCTAAGAGCTTTAGAAGAAGCTTTGATGGATTTCCCAGGCTGTGTTTTAATAACATCTCATGATAGATGGTTCTTGGATAGACTTGCGACTCACATTCTAGCATTTGAAGGAGATTCTCATGTAGAATGGTTTGAAGGAAACTACGAAGATTATGAGAGAGATGCAATTCGCCGTCTAGGAGAAGAAGCAGCAAAGCCTCATAAAATAAAATACAAACCTATCAGCAGATAAATAAATAATTTAATTTCTATGAGATTTACTCTTCATCAGGGTGATCTTCTAGAATTTGTTTAAACTTATGATTTATTTCCTTAAATGCTTGTAAGACATTTGGGTCGAAATGCTCAGGCTTTGTTCTGCCTGTACCATCGCCTTCTGTAATTATTTCAACAACTTTATCATGAGGTATTGGGTCTTTATAAGGTCTCTTACTCATAAGAGCATCATAAATATCTGCAATAGTCATTAATCTAGCACTCAGAGGTATCTCTTCGCCCTTTAGCCCTTTAGGGTAACCTGTTCCATCCCATTTTTCATGATGACACTCTGCTACTTGTTGAGCTGTTGTTAAGAACAAAGTTTTTGTACCCAAAAGTTTTTCTGTTTTTCTTAATACTTCTGCACCATATATAGTGTGTTTTTTCATTTCTTCCATTTCTTCATCTGTCAACCTGCCCGGTTTTAACAATATTGAATCAGGAACCCCAACTTTACCAATATCATGTAGTTCTGCCGCTTGATACATTGCTTCAATAGTTTGATCATTTAATTCATCTGGATAAACACTTCTAAGATGTTCAGCTAAAGATCTAACATACTCTTTTGTTCTTATAACATGAGCTCCTGTTTCTGGATCTCTAAACTCAGCAAGAAATGCCATACTTGCAAGAGCCGCATCTCTTGTTTTTTTAACTTCATGAATTTTTTCATCTACAAGCTTCTCAAGATTATCTCTATGGTTCTTAAGTTCTAGATGATTTTTAATTCTAACCTTTAGCAAAGATGGCTCAAAAGGTTTAGTAATATAATCAACTGCCCCTAACAGAAGACCTCTTTCTTCATCTTCATTTTGACCTAGAGCTGTTAAAAACACTACAGGTATATTTCTTGTATTATCCTCTTCTTTAAGCTTAGTACAAACCTCATACCCATCCATTTTAGGCATCATAATATCTAACAATATTAAATCTGGGTTGACATTATTTGCTAAATCTAAAGCAACTTTACCATTTTTAGCTATACTTAAGTTATAATCTTCCCTAAGCACACTAACAAGAACATCAATGTTTTCACTAACATCATCTACTATAAGTATTGTTGATTTTTCATCCATAAGACTACTCCTCTAATGTTTTTCTCATCTCTTCTATAACTTTACTAGCTTCTACAAAATCATAAGATGATATAAACTCTTTTAATTTTGATAAACTATCCTTAATAGAAACAGAGAATGAATATGTATTTATTTTTTGCAATATCTGTTTACTTCTAACTGGATCGTTTCTAGATACATTATCCTGCAATTCTATTAATAAATCAACTAAATCTTTTACTCCACCCTCTTTTTTCTCAACAGGAGCTTCTTCAATTTGATTATTCGATAAATATTTTTTAATTTCTTCAATTACAATTTTGTGCTCTTTAACAAACTCATCTATATCTGCTTTACTTGATATTTTAAACTTCTGTTCTACATCTTTAGCTAAATTAGACAGAGGAACAGCACCGATACTAGCAGAGATACCCTTTATTGAATGAGCGATTAAAGTAGCACTTTTAAAATCTTTTGTTTCTGATAAATACTTTAATTTATTTGGAGTATCTTCAAAATTCTTAACAAATTTAGTTAAAATATCATTAAATAAACTCTTATCATTATTGATTAACCTTAGACCTTTTGCTGCACTAAAGCTTGAAACATCAGAGTCAAAATCTAAAACATCTTTACTAATTTTTTTAAAGCTACTAACAGTATTTGTGTTTTTAAAAGCATCTGCTATTGTTCCTTTTAAAACATCAAAATCTATAGGCTTAGCAATACATCCACTCATTCCAGACCTTTTATATTTTTCTAAATCTGCTGCATCTGAGTTACCTGTTAAAGCAATTATTGGCAAGTCATTGTATCCCTGACCTTTAATTTTTTCAGCAACCTCCATGCCATTTATACCAGGCATTTGAATATCAACTATTAATAAATCAAAAGAATCATTTAAGTTTTCTAAAGCCTCTTCACCTGAAGATAAAATAACTGAATTAACATTTAAATCATTTAATAAAGTTTGACCTATTTGTCTATTAATCAAATCATCATCAACAAACATGATCTTTTTACCTCTGCAAATTTCAGCATCAGATAAATCATCAGCTATATACTCCAGAACTAAAGAGAAACTAAAGCTACTTCCTTGCCCTAATGTTGTCTGAATTCTTATTTTACTTTTCATTGCTTCCAACATTTTTTCTGTTAGGAACAGACCTATACCTATCCCACCATATGTTCTTGTTTTAGAACCATCTCCTTGTTCAAATGCTTTAAATATAGCTTGAATTTGCTCTTTATCCATACCTATACCTGTATCGATAACTTCAAAGTTTAAATTAACAACACTATCATTTGCTTGAAGCAAATTAACTTTAAATATTACTTCACCCTCTTCTGTAAACTTAATTGCATTATTGATAAGCTTACTACATATAGCTTTTAATAAGTATTCATCGGAATTAATTCTTTTAGGAGCATTTTCATCTATATTAAAAATTAATTTCAAACCTTTTTGCTTTGCTTGTAAATAGAAGTCCTCTCTTAAACTATCAACAAAAGATTTAAAGTTTATTTCTTTATTATGAACCTCTATATCCCCTCCATAAAGCTTGTTAAAATCTAGAGCATTATCTATAACATTTTTTATATCTTTATTTGCTAGTTTAATTTTCTCGACATAAGACATGCTTTGTTCATCTAAATCTTGTCTAGCGAGTAAATGCAACATACCAGATATCACATTAACAGGCGTTCTTACTTCATGATTTATATTAGAGATAAAATCTCTTTTCTTCTTATCTTCCATCTCTTTAACTTTTTGAATTTGTATATAGTGCCTTTGTTGCTTTAAAAGCTCTCTTATATACATAAGAGAAGACATAACAAACAATGCTACAGATACAAAAATAAAATAACTATTATTAATAAATTCCATATATAAAACTCTACATTTTTTCTTCTTTTTTAGGCTATAAACATAACCCTACATTAAAAAACTTCATAAATCAAGATATATGTTTTGCAAAATTGAAATAAATACTTTATATATAAAATATAGTAAAAACAAAAAGGAGAAAAAATGAGATACTTTGGTAATTACTCATCTTTAATAGGTGATATAGGAGCAACAAATATAAGGTTAGCAATATATTACAATCAAAAAGTTCAAAAAATCAAAGAGTATAAATGTTCTGATTTTGCTACATTAGACAAAGCAATTTTTAACTACATAAATACAGAATTAGAGGAAGATATACCTGTTCCTGTGAATGGAGCTATTGCTATTGCTTGTCCTGTAATTGGAGACCAAATACAAATGACAAATCATCCTTGGAATTTTTCTATAACTAAATTAAAAGAAACTTTAAGGATGGAATCTCTTGAAATTGTTAATGACTTTACAGCTGTTTCTTGTGCTCTACCATTTTTCTCATTAAGTGATATACACAAAATTCAAGACAAGGGTAAAACAATACTAAAACATCCTATGTCAGTTATCGGACCAGGAACTGGACTTGGAGCAGCAACTCTTGTAAGCATTGGTAGTGATTTCTATCCTCTTCCAGGAGAAGGTGGACATGTAACTATGTCAGCAAGAAACGATAGAGAAGGGAAAATCATAGCCCAACTTAGAAAAAATCATGGTCTTGTATCATTTGAAAAAATTCTATCTGGACAAGGGATAATAAACTTATATACAGCTATATGCCAAATAAGCAATGAGGAACCTGAAGAAGGGCTAACATCGGAAGAACTTGTTATCAAGGGCACTAATGGAGAGTCTGCTAGAATGCTAGAAACAATTGAAATGTTTTGTTCATTCTTAGGTAACATGGCAGGCAACATGGCCCTTACTGTAGGGTCTAAAGGAGGAGTTTTCATTGTTGGCAATATAGTTAATGCTATGAAAGATTTTTTAGAAACATCATGTTTTAGAGAATCTTTTGAAGACAAAGAAGGTATGAGAGAATATTTAGAGAACATTCCTACTTATATAATAACACATCCTACTCCTGCTTTTGTAGGGTTAAAGTATATAATCAACAAAATTAATGAGTAAATTTATAGAATATTAAATTCTATAATCTCTTTAAAATCCGTCATTCCTACTCCGTCATTCTGATGAGCGGAGCGAAGAAGAATATTGCTGTGTTGCTGATACCCTCTCTATTCCGTCATTCTGAACGGACACACTTGTGTGGAAGTGAAGAATCTCATTGTGCTACAGGATGTAAATCTATATTACACAAGCATGAAAAGATTCTTCGTTACACTCAGAATGACATAGAAAAGAAAAATAGATTTTAAATTAATTTATATGAAAGTTAAACCCCCTTGCTATACATTTAAGTATTGCAATGGGGGTTTAATCTTTTAAAATAAATTAAGAATAAAATCTATTTTTATAAATCAAGATATCTTTCTAACCATTTATTATCATATCCACCTTCTCTAAATTCTTCTTCATCAAGAACTTTTCTAACAAGAGGGTTTGATGTTTTAACACCGTCAATAACAAATTCATCAAGAGCTCTATGTAGTCTAGCAATTGCTTCTTCTCTTGTATCACCATGAACAATAACCTTAGCTATTAAACTATCATAGTGAGAAGGAACTATATAACCACCATAAAGAGCACTATCCACACGAATACCTAGTCCACCAGGAGTATGATATCCTTTGATTTTACCTGGAGAAGGCATAAATGTTTCAGGATCTTCAGCATTAACCCTAGCTTCGATTGCATGACCTTTCATTTTAATATCTTCTTGTTTGTAAGATAAAGGTTCACCATTTGCAACACGAATTTGTTCTTTAACTAAGTCAATTCCTGTAACCATTTCTGTAACTGGATGTTCAACTTGAAGTCTAGTATTCATTTCCATGAAATAAAATCTACCGTCTTCATATAAGTACTCGATTGTTCCAGCACCTACATACCCCAGTTTTCTAACCATATTAGCAGATATTTCACCAATTTCATTTCTTAATTCTTCAGTAATTACTGGAGAAGGAGATTCTTCAACAAGTTTTTGATTTCTTCTTTGAACAGAGCAATCTCTTTCACCTAAGTGAATACCATTACCATGCTTATCACCAAACAATTGAATTTCAATATGTTTTGGTTGTTTTAAGAATTTCTCGATATAAACAGAGTCATCTCCGAAAGCAGCTTTTGCTTCTGCTCTAGCGAAATTCCAAGCTTCATCAAGTTCTTCAGCGGTCATAGCAACTTTCATACCTTTTCCGCCACCACCCATAGAGGCTTTAACCAAAACAGGGTATCCCATTTCTTCAGAAACCACTCTAGCTTCTTCAATATTTTCCACAAGACCTTTAGATCCCGGAACCACTGGAACTCCTAATTCTGCAACTGTTTGTTTAGCAACAGCCTTATCACCCATCATTCTCATATGTTGAGCAGAAGGCCCAATAAATTCGAAACCATGCTCTACAACCATATCAGCAAATTTAGCATTTTCTGATAAGAAACCAATACCTGGATGAATTGCATCAGCATGAGTAACTACTGCAGCAGAAATAATAGACTGCATATTTAAATAACTATCCTTTGAAGATGCAGGACCTACACAAACAGACTCATCAGCAAGTCTAACATGCATAGAATCAGCATCAGCCGTAGAGTGGATAGCAACAGATTTAATACCCATTTCTTTACAAGCTCTAACAATTCTTAGAGCGACATCTCCACGGTTTGCAATTAAAATTTTCTTAAACATAATTAATCTCTTTTTATTTATTATTCAATTATAGCTAATACTTGTTCAAACTCAACTGGTTGAGCATCTGAAACACATATTTCTTTTACTACACCTGATTTCTCAGCTTTAATAGGGTTCATAACTTTCATTGCTTCAACAATAAGAAGAGTATCTCCAGCACTTACAGAATCGCCAGCTTTTACAAAGTTATCAGCATCTGGTGATGGTTTTAAGTAAACATTACCAACCATTGGAGATTTAATAGCCCCAGGATGATCTTCATTTTTTATCTCTGCAGCCACTACTGGAGCTGCCGCCGCTGCTGCAGGCATTGCCACTGGAGCTGCCGCTGCAACTGGAGCTACAACTGCACCACTTGTTGCTTTACTTAAAGTTATTTTTGCATCTCCATCTGCTAATTTAATCTCAGCTAAAGAGCTATCTTCTAAAATTTCTACTAAATCTTTTAATTCATTTTTATCTATATTAATAAAAGCCATTGTTTTTTCAACCTTTTTTTGTTATTCCATCTCGCCTTAAAAACGATCCTTTCAACACTAACATAATTTTTTTATTTTGTAAATTTTTTTTTAATAAAGATTTTTTAATTGAGCTTTAATAATTAAAAAGCTATAATATTTGTATGAATATATTCTACTTAGATAAAGACCCTAAAAAGTGTGCAGAACACCATTGCGATCAGCATTGTGTTAAAATGATAATAGAGTATGCACAAATTATGTCGACTGCTCATAGGGTTCTTGATGGAGAGGAATATTACAGAATAAATAAATCAAATCACAAAGTTAGAGCTTGGAAACTTAATGATAAAAGAGAAGAAACTCTTTATCAAGCAGGTTTCTATCACCATCCTTGTGTAATATGGACAGAAGAGTCAGTAGAAAACTATAACTACTTATATAATCTGTTTTGTGCTTTGTGTGATGAATTTAAAAAAAGATATGGGAAGACTCATTTAACTGACATTAAACTTAGAGAAATCTTAAGACACCCTCCTCAAAACATTCCTAAAACAAAGTTTACCACTCCTGCTTTAGCAATGCCCGATTATTGCAAAATGAAAACCGCTATAGCTTCTTATAGAAATTTCTATAAAAAAGAGAAAATAAAATTCGCTAAGTGGAAAAATGGTGAGCCCGATTGGTTATAACTTTACAAAATAAATACTGCTTTTTCCATATTTTTTCTTTTTGAAATACGAATAATCTTCTTCTAACATACACTCATCATCTTTATCTGTCTCAACAACGAATAGAGTATCTTCATTAGCCCAGCCTTTTTCTGATAGAATCTTTATAGATTTTGCTCCTGCCTCCATAGCATAAGGAGGATCAATAAAAATTATATCCATTACTTCTCTGGAAGAAGCAGGACTCAAGACATCACAAGTGATTACATTTATATCATTATCGTTTTTATAAGAAGAGACATTATCTCTAACAAGTCTAGTGTCTATATCCATAAAAAAAACTTTTTTAGCTCCTCTAGATAAAGACTCTATACCCAGAGCTCCAGAGCCACAAAAAGCATCCAACACCTTTTTATTATTAATACCCCCGCTAGATTCCAAAGAAGAAAAAACTGCTTCTTTAGTTCTATCTGTAGTTGGTCTAATTCTTTTACCAATCGGAGACTTTAATACTCTACCTCTATATTTACCTGCTATTACTCTCATATTTTACTCTTTAATTAACAATGGAGTTTTTGTAGTCCCTACAGTTTTCCATATTGGGCTTGTCCATGAATTATTCTGTATAGCAATTGCATCTGCTTCAGAGCAAGCATTAACACCTTCTTCACAAAGATCACTATAGTTATTAACATTACCACTAGAAGAATATCCAACTAACCCTCCAACATTAGAATTGCCCGTTGGAGCTGTAGTAAATGATGCATAACTATCT